>CBFGPY010000600.1:0-2537 GCA_965650755.1 uncultured Chromatiaceae bacterium
CCTGATCTTCGATGGTCATGTTTTTGTGGATAAAACCTAAACCACCTTCCTGCGCCAGCGCGATGGCTAAGCGTGCTTCTGTGACTGTGTCCATCGACGCAGACACCATCGGAATATTCAGGCTGATTTTGCTGGTCAGTTGAGTCCGCAGATCTGCGGTATGAGGTAGTACGGTGGAGTGCGCCGGTACAAGTAACACGTCGTCAAATGTAAGGGCTTCTTTGACTATCCTGAGCATTGCAACAATCTCGCTGTGGTGGTTAAAAATCGGGGAATGTTGCGGCGCTATTTTATCCGCAAAGCGCGTTTCAAACAACGCATTTTTTGTTTTTGTGGTAGATTGTCCGGATCCTCAGCTTGTGCCTGTCTGCGATGAATCAACAACAAAACCCTGCCACAAACCCGGAGATCTATACAGTATCGCGGCTAAACGCCGAAGTTCGCTTAACTCTGGAGCTGCAATTCCGCCAGCTTTGGCTCTGTGGTGAGATCTCCAATTTTGTCGCGGCCAGTTCCGGTCATTGGTATTTCTCGTTAAAAGACACCGCCGCGCAGGTGAAAGTGGCGATGTTTAAGCAAGCTAACCGTAATGCCGCTTTTATGCCGCGCAACGGCCAGCAGGTGCTGATCCGGGCCCGCATCAGCGTGTATGAGCCCCGTGGTGAGTATCAGTTGCTGGTCGATTTTATCGAACCGGCCGGTGACGGTTTATTGCGCCAGCAATATGAAATGCTCAAAGCTAAGCTGACAGCCGAAGGTTTATTGGCGCCGGAGCGGAAAAAACCACTGCCATCCCAAGTAAGGCGAATTGGTGTGATTACTTCTCCCACCGGTGCAGCCGTGCGCGATATTCTGACCGTGTTGGCCCGACGCGCACCGGCGCTGGAAGTCATTATTTATCCGGCGTTAGTACAAGGTGCGCAGGCGGCGCAGGATTTACAGGCGGCACTGTCGCATGCCATCCGGCGTAATGAAGTCGACGTGCTGATTATTGGTCGCGGCGGTGGTTCGCTGGAAGATTTATATTGTTTTAACGACGAAGCGCTGGCCCGGCAAATTGCCTATTGCCCGCTGCCAATTGTCAGTGCCGTTGGCCATGAAATTGATTTTACTATCGCCGATTTTGTCGCCGATGTGCGTGCTGCAACCCCTTCGGCCGCAGCTGAGCTGGTGTCGCCGGATCAGCAGCACCAGCTAACACAGCTAATACAACTGCAACAACGGCTGCAGCGTGGCATCCGCCAGCAGTTGGGCCAGCAAGCCCAGTGGTTTTTACAACAACACAGCAAGTTACAGCTGCTACACCCCAAAAGACGGCTAGAGCAACAGCAACAACGGCTTGATGAACTACAACTGCGGCTGCAGCGTGCTGGCCAGCAACAGATTGAGCGCAAACAACAACAGCTGCGCCAGCAGCAACAAGCTTTGTTGCAGCGGGCACCGCGCACCGGCGAATGGTTCCAGCACAGCAAGATGCTTAACGAAAGGCTGCAACTTGCCATGCAACAACAACTGCAGCAGCAAGTTCAGCAATGGCAGCAACAAAGTGCTTTATTGCATCAGGTCAGCCCGCTCGCCACCCTCAATCGCGGTTACAGCTTGAGTTTTAACGCCGGCAATCAACTGGTGAAATCGGTGCAGCAACTGCAGGCCGGTGATGTGCTGACGGTGCGTTTTGCTGACGGCAGCGCGCTGACAGAAGTGAAACAGCTTCAGCCATGAACTACAGTGCGCGCTAAACCGGCCTGAATGAGCATCACTTTTTCCGGCCGCTCAAACAGCTGATACAGCGCCTGCCAATCCTGAAGCGTCATCCAGGGCAGGCCATGACGCCGCTGTACCTTCAGCGGGTCAAACTGCCAATGCTGTAAAGCCCCGGATGACTGCCGCACCGCAATACCCGCCATCAGTTCAATCACCAGGCCGGAAGGAAACTGATAGCGGCGGAAAAACTGGCTGCAATACTGTGGATGCGGTATGATTTGCAGCGGAGTTGCCAATCGCAACAGCACTGCATCAAGCGCCGGAGCTACAACTTCAGTACAGACCAAATCAATGTCACGAAAATCTGGTTGCAGCTGCTGTTCCACCAGCAACAAACTGCCGCCGATACCCCAGTCCGGCAGCCCGGCCAGCGGTTGCAGCAGCGCCAGCGCCTGCTGAAATTTGTTGCTCAGATCATTCACTTCCTGACACTTCCTTACACAAGCACAGCAATTGACCGACAGTTAATTCGGCCTGGCGTTGGCAGACTGCATGGCATTATTTCTTTGCCAGCGAGTGTACCATGCAATTTCGTTTGTCTTACCTGACCTTGTGTCTCAGTCTGTTCAGCCCGGTGTTATTGGCCGACTCAACACCTGTTAAGCAGGCTAAACCCGATCCCGCAGCGACAACGCCAATCGAGCGTATTCAGGTCAATGGCAGCGCCCTGCCCGCTGCCAGTCAGACCAATGCAGAAACCGAACAATTATTGAAAGTCGCCGGCATTATGAACGACCCACTGGCCGCAGTCTTCAGCCTGCCCGGTGTGGTTT
>CBFGPY010000601.1:0-2533 GCA_965650755.1 uncultured Chromatiaceae bacterium
AAAACGCGCATCACGGCTCAGGCGCGCTTGCTGGCAGATTTCAGCGGCAGGGATAACTTCGGTCGACACAGGTGGTGCTCCGGCACATTCAATAGAGCCCAGTGTAGCGCGAAGTTCTCGTGTGGATCAGCCAGATCCGGCACTCACTGTCAGATATTCAAATCGACCTGCTGCAGCAGGCCAACTTTGCCTTGTTCTGACAAAAAGATGCCACTGCGGGCAATGCGGGCCATCAGCGCATCGCCGTCATACAAGCCAAAAGACGTGGCCACGGATTGTGCCGAAATCGCGCCGATGCCCGCATCTTTCAGGCTTTGCAATGCTTCACCAGGGCGCCACAGGCTCAACTGTTGCCAGGCACTGTCGCTGCTGTCAACAAAGCCGTCTTTGTCCTCATCCAGTGCAGCGAGTTCAGCAAAACCCTGTCCTGTGCTGGGCCCAAATAATTCTTTGCCTTGTGTGATCTGACCATCCTGATTACGGTCATAACTCAGATAATATTGGCCATTTGCCAGCGTCGGTAATTCAGCGCTTCTGCCATCGCTGAAAAAATCAAAAGACTGACTGGCACCGGTCCATTGAAAACTCTGACCTGTGGTGCTGAGCACCAGCGGGTCTTTCAGGATTGCTTCCTGGCGGATGCTGAAACTGGCATAGCTCTCCTGCAGACTAAAACTAAAAGCAAAGCTTTGACTGCTGCCATCTTCTAATTGCACAGCGCCGGCAAAAGTGGCTTCAACTGCCTGGTAACGGTAGTTAAATTCCATAATAGTGCGCTCTGTTGGCGCAGTAGGTGTGCTGTCTTCCGCTTCAATTTGCTGTTGTTGCTGCGCCTGAATTTTGTCAAAGGCTGTGCCGTCAAGCCAGCTGAGCAATTTGCCACTACTAAGCTGTTCTAATATACGTTTCACAGTACCAATACTTTCTTTGGCGCTGAATTGCTGACCATCTTCATTTTGTTCGTCGGATGACTTAGACTCGGTTTCACGCTGTGGATCAACAGCTTGTGCTGTTGGCGATGTCGCGGGGGCGGGGCGGTTAACCGGTGATGACTGAACTTCGAGCCGGCTTTGCTGAAACAACTGCTGTTCGCGGGCACTGAATGCCTGTGTGGCGCTGATGACGTTCATGGGTTCCTCCCATCGGAATTGATGGATTATTGAACGCACTATCGGCACATTCTGATTAAACTTTAGGCGATTTTATGTTGGAAACCTTTTTTCGTCAGTTAAGTATCGAGCCGGAAAGCATCAGCTTTCAGCAAACCATCACATTGATTGATGCTTTGTATGATTTTACGCCGACAGCGTTTCAGAATGGTGAGCAGTTTAATGCGGCCGGAGAGAATAACGGTTCCTGTAAAATCCTCGCTTTTGCCCTGTTGCATCAGCTGTCCGAGCCACAGACTTTACAATTATTCGGTGATTTTTATCGCCTGGAAGTGTTGCCAGACATTAAAGGCACTAACCACGCCAATATCCGAAATTTTATGCGTACTGGCTGGGATGGTATTGAATTTCAGGGTAAGCCGCTGGCCGGGAAAGCCTGAACCACAAAGTTCAGGCGCATTTATGCTGTTCAGGCAGTCAGACTTTTTTTCTGACATTTAACCAGCACAGATTCAATTTTTTTCGCAGAAAATGGTTTGGCAATAAAACCACAGGCGCCAGCCAGAATACTCTGCTGCACGTTTTCCACTGTACTGTGCGCCGTCATGATGACGACATTGGCGTTAGGATTGATTTCTTTGAGTTGGCGTAGCAGGGATTTACCATCACAGTCCGGCAGTTCAATATCGAGGAAGACCACGTCCTGATGTTGTTTGGTGTAGCTGCTGATCCCCAGGCTGCCATTGGAAGCTTCACTGACGTGAGTGATACCAAGCAGCATCAGGGTTTGGCGTAAATACTCTCTGACTGAAGGTACATCGTCGATGATAAGTACTGAATAATCGGTCATTTTCATGCAAACATCCTTGGTTATGCTACGTCCTGTCCTTTAAGTTGTAGTCATAGTTTCCACAGACTGCAACTCCAGCGCCGAATTGGCGCGACATGCTATCAAATCCAGACCACAGCCGCATCTTATTCATACAAGCATTTTTGCATATAGTGCAACGAATCGGCAATATTTGGCTGTCACTCATCCACTTTGTGTGAATTCTGCGCAATTGATTGCTTTGTCTGAGATTTTTGCTTTACCTTTAAAACTCCTTTTGTATAATGGCGCCTCAATCACAGGGGCATAGTTCCAATTGGTAGAACAGCGGTCTCCAAAACCGATGGTTGGGGGTTCGAATCCCTCTGCCCCTGCCAATTCTCTCAGGCAAGACCTAACGAGGTACTGAGATGAATCCAGACGTGACAAATAACATCACCTCTTCCATGTCGGAACTGCAGTTGCAGTTCTTACAGCATTTAAAAATTCAGCCGTTACAACCGCATTTAGCAGCGCCAGCTTATCAGCATGTTGTGCCGGATATTGTCGCCGGGCAAGTCGCCGAATCTGTCACTGTCACTGTCACTGAGTCGCA
>CBFGPY010000602.1:0-2531 GCA_965650755.1 uncultured Chromatiaceae bacterium
GCTTTAACTCACTGGCACATTGGGACAATCCGGCCGGTGACCGCTACAGCGTTGAGCTCGACATTGTGTCGGTCGATATTCATATCGCCGGCGCCACCAGCGCTTTTCCGTCGATTGAAGTGTTGCAAACCAGCATTCTGGACCACCAAAGCGGTGAGCGGATCAAAGGCCTGGTTGGCAATAATTTCTCGTCGTACCTGCGCGATTATGACTTCAGCGTATTGCTGCCGGCGCATAACCAAAACCAGCCACAGTTCAGCATTCCGGCTGATTTTGGCGAGCTGCACGGCCGCTTGTTCCGCCAGTTTGTCCGCTCCGGCGCGTATCACCAGCACTTTCATAAGCTGCCGGTGATTTGTTTAAGCGTGTCGGACAACAAAATTTATCAGCGCAGCGCCAATCAGCACCCGGTGCTGGGGGTGGAGTATCTGCCAAATGACACCTCACTGACCGAGCAGTACTTCAAAAAGATGGGCCTCAGCGTGCGGTATTTTATGCCGCACAACAGCGTCGCACCGCTGGCGTTTTATTTCTTCGGTGATTTGCTGAACGACTACAGCAACCTGGAACTGATTGCCACCATCAGCACTATGGAAACCTTCCAGAAAATTTACCGGCCGGAGATTTACAACGCCCACGCCGTGGCCGGGCAAAGTTATCAGCCAGACCTGAAAAGCCAGGCGCATTCGTTAACCCGGATCCGCTATGACCGCGAAGAGCGCAGCCAACTGGCTGTCAAACAAGGCAAATTTGCCGAAGAACACTTTGTAAAACCTTATCAGCAAGTGCTGGCGCAGTGGGCCGCCAACTTCGCGTATTAAGCAGTATTCACTTTAAAAGGCATTTAAAATGAGCATTTTATTACCGACTTCTACCGCCGGCAGCCTGCCAAAACCAAGCTGGCTGGCCGAACCTGAAACCCTGTGGTCGCCATGGAAACTCGAAGGTGCAGCCCTTGAGAGCGGCAAACAGGACGCACTGCGTCTGGCGCTACAGGAACAACAACAAGCCGGCATTGATATCGTCAGCGACGGCGAACAAAGCCGGCAGCATTTTGTCACCACTTTTATTGAGCATTTAGCCGGAGTGGATTTCGAACAGCGCCAGACCGTGCGCATCCGCAACCGTTACGACGCCAGCGTGCCGACTGTTATCGGCCCTGTGTCGAGGGTCAAACCAGTATTTGTCGAAGACGCGAAGTTTTTGCGCAGCCAAACCAAACAGCCAATTAAATGGGCACTGCCGGGCCCGATGACGATGATCGACACTTTGTACGACGCGCATTACCAAAGCCGCAAGGAACTGGCGTTTGAATTTGCCAAAATCCTTAACGAAGAAGCACATGAACTGGCCGCCGCCGGCGTCGATATCATCCAGTTTGATGAACCGGCTTTTAACGTGTTTTTTGATGAAGTGAATGACTGGGGCATCGCCGCGCTGGAGCGCGCCATCGAAGGGCTGCCGTGCCAGACCGCCGTGCATATCTGCTACGGCTACGGCATTAAAGCCAACACCGACTGGAAAAAAACTTTAGGCAGCGAGTGGCGCCAATACGAAGCGATTTTCCCGAAACTGCAGCAATCAAGCATCGATATTGTCTCGCTGGAATGCCATAACTCACGGGTGCCGCTGGAATTGCTGGCGCTTTTGCGCGGTAAAAAAGTGATGGTTGGTGCTATTGATGTGGCAAATCATGCCATTGAAACGCCAGAAGAAGTCGCGGCGACTTTGCGCCAGGCCCTGCAGTATGTCGACGCCGACAAACTCTACCCTTGTACGAATTGCGGCATGGCACCACTGCCACGCGAAGTGGCCCGGGGCAAGCTCAAGGCGTTGCAGGCTGGGGCGGAGCTGGTGCGGCGGGAGTTACGGCAGGTCCAACCGTAAGCACAGCTCCAACTTAGTTGTAAACAACAGCGCCGGCTAGCGATGAAAAGCGATACCGGCGCTTTTTCCTACTGAATCAAACAGCTTTCTGCATCCAGCGTTACAGATTCAACCCAACGCCAGTTACTATTGCAACTCTACTTTGCAGGCCAAAATCCGTTGCCGGAACGCCTCCGACGTCGTAGCCCAGTCCACCAAATCGACTCTCCAGGGCAAATCAGATTCACTAAACGCCTCTGAGACTTCTGCCAGTAAAGCCAATGGCAACGGCTCGGTACTTACGATCGCCAAGTCCAAATCGGAATAGGCTTTGCTGCGGCCTTCTGCCCTGCTGCCAAAAGCCCACACCTGATACCCGGCCAGCAGGCGCTGCAAAATACCATGTACCTGTTGCCACTGCCCGACGCTGAGCTGCAAGCCAGCCGGCGGCATGGCGGATGGGGCCATTGCCGGCTCGTGTTCCGGCTTAATCACCGCTTTAGTCATGCTGCGCCCGTTGTTGTAACTGCACCGCCAGGTATTCCGCTTCATGCAAAAATGCCGGAATGCCCGCCACAACTTGCAACGCCACGTCCTCATCATAGGTATGGCTGGTTTTGCTGCGCATATCACGGTACAACCGCCACGCCGGCCAGTCTCCCAGC
>CBFGPY010000603.1:0-2527 GCA_965650755.1 uncultured Chromatiaceae bacterium
AAAAACAAAATTAACAAAGCAACCGCAGAAAGACTCCAGGTGTTTTGGTGCCTGCGATTCTCCACCCAGTTGGGTCAGGCCATCCAATAAAAACGGATACATGGTGACGGAGACGCAATAGGGTTTCAGGCTGGTTTCGTCATGAACGTAGATTTCATGCGCTTCAATCTGCCGGTGATATTCATCTGCCAGCGGCTGACCGAATAAACTGGCAATTTTGCTGCTGACTAACGCGCGATTGACCTGAATAAAACAGTCTTTCATCAGCTCGGCTTCCAGCGTAGCGATGTTTTTCTGTGTCACATTGGCGTTGGCATCCAGTTTCGAGCCATCAGCCGGGTTCGCGGCTGATACATATTGCTGAATAAATTCGAGTTTTTGAGCGAGTTGATCCGGTGGCAGCACTTGCATGATGATTTCCTTTTTTAAGTTTTTATTGAGGTGAAAAAGCAGGCACTGCGGCATAAGCAGGTGCCGGTGTTGGCCATAGCAATGGATTCAGACACAGCTGACGCTGTAAATCGTATAAGCGTTGATTACTGTTGGGGTTATTGAGGCCGCCCAGTTCTGCCTGCCAGGGGCCGGTTTTGACATAATCCAGCAGAGGCCGCAGCGCTGTAGGACAATAGGCAAGACCGGTATACAGGGCGGTCCGTAACCCCATTTTTCTACACTCATCCAGCAATTCCGCAAGGAATGCGGCTTGCCATTCACCGCCCATAAACAGCACACAGCTCAAAAGCCCCCGGTATTTTTCACAGTCTGAATTTAGCCGGTCTAGGGTCAATGGCTCGCCATTTGCTGCGGACCAACTGTCGCTGCTGTGGCAGCCTTTACAACCCAAAGTACAGCCACTGATCAGATAGGCCAGGCTGACTTCCCCAGGGATCTCCTGTAACAAAATTTCGCAGGCCGTGGTGTTGAGCTGATTTGGTCTTAAAGATCCCATATATGGTGTTCTTCTGTTTTTTTGATACTAGATATGGTGTTTAGGTTAGGCTTTGGCTGTAGCCGGAATTTGATCCAGATCAAAGATTGCTCCAAACCGGAGCCTGATACCCCATCAGGAGTAGTTGCTGCGAACTGGTGCACTGCTTCCCCAAAAAAGTGCAAAAAGCCTGAGCGGCCCAGGGGGTGGATTTAGATTTATTCAGTAAATTCAAAAGCATATTAAATTGGCCCGATTACTGCTTTTACTCTTTTATCTGGTAACGACCGGTTGGTCACACATTTCAGGCAGAGCGAGACTCTGCCCCGGCAAAGAAGCCCAAGTTGAACCTGCAAAACAGTAGGGGAGACCTGGGCTTTTTTTATTGTCTGCAAATGACAGTCCGTGGGCACGCTCAGCAGGCAAAGGCAAGGGGAAAGCAGCATGCAACAGACATTTCAGGACACAGTGAAGGCGCAGATCCTGGTGATCGGCAACGGAATGGTTGGACATCATTTTATTGAACAATTACGCCAGCGCGATGCCGGCTGCAGTGTGACGGTATTGTGTGGTGAGCCGCAGTTGGCTTATGACCGGGTCTATTTGTCCTCCTACTTTACTGGCACGACTTTTTCCGAACTGTCGATGTCGACGGAACAATGGTATCAGGAGCAGCAAGTTGATTTACAACTGAATTGTTGGGTCGAGCGAATTGTTCCCACAGAACGCCTGGTTTATTGTCGTGATGGCAGGGTGTACTCATATGAAAAGCTGGTATTAGCGACAGGCTCATATCCTTTTGTACCGTCCATTCCGGGCAATGACCAACCGCATTGTTTGGTTTATCGCACTTTACAGGATTTACAGAACATCGAAGCAAGCGCTGCACAAAGCAAAGTAGGTGTGGTGATTGGCGGTGGTTTGTTAGGGTTAGAAGCAGCCAATGCGCTAAAACAGCTTGGCCTTGAGACTCATGTGGTCGAATTTGCGCCGCAGTTGATGGCGGTGCAACTTGATCAAGCTGGTGGTGCTTTACTCGCGCAGAAAATTCAGCAGCTAGGCGTGACAGTGCATACCGGCAAGGCCACACAAGCCATTGCGACGGGTACTCAAAATCGCTATCAACTGCAGTTCGCGGATGGTTCAGCGCTGGAGACCGATCTGGTGTTGTTCTCAGCCGGTATCAGACCATATGACCAGCTTGCGCGCAGCAGCGGGCTGGTGGTCGGTGAACGCGGCGGTATAGCCATCAATGACCAGTGTCAGACATCGGATGCGGATATTTATGCCATCGGCGAATGTGCGTTATGGCAGCAAAAAATATTCGGTCTGGTTGCGCCCGGTTATCAGATGGCGCGGGTTGTGGCTGACCAACTGGTGAATCAACAGCGGGCCACCCTGACTTTCAGCGGTGCAGATATGAGCACGAAACTGAAGCTGCTGGGGGTGGAAGTTGGCTCTATTGGTGATGCGCATGGGAAAACACCTGGCGCAATGAGTTATCTCTTTACCGACCCCAAAGCTGGTCACTATAAAAAACTGGTCGTCAGCCCAAATGGCAAAAAGCTTTTAGGCGCTGTGCTGGTCGGAGACACCGGT
>CBFGPY010000604.1:0-2520 GCA_965650755.1 uncultured Chromatiaceae bacterium
AAATCAGCCGGGCTGAACTGGCGTATATCATCGACAGTACCAGTGCACCGATTTGTATCCTGATCTTACTCAACGGTTGGGGCGCTTATGTGCTGGGGCTGATTTCGCCTTATGCGCTGACAGACAATCCGGTGTCGGTATTGATGGCCACTATCCCGCTGAATTTCTATGCGATTTTTACATTGTTGCTGTTATTTTTCACCATCTGGACCGGCCGCCATCTGGCACCGATGCGCCGCGCGAACCGAGAGCTGAATAAAATTGATGGCCATGACGAACAGGAAGTCGCACCGACCAAAGCGCGTTTTATGCTGGTG
Organism: uncultured Chromatiaceae bacterium; assembly: GCA_965650755.1. Taxonomy (GTDB): domain Bacteria; phylum Pseudomonadota; class Gammaproteobacteria; order Enterobacterales; family Alteromonadaceae; genus Pararheinheimera. The sequence goes on from CBFGPY010000604.1 coordinate 318, forward strand.
CCGCTGTTGACGATGATAATTGGCATGGTCGGTTTTATGCTCTGGACCGGTAACGGTGATTTATCGCAGGGCTCCGGCTCTAAATCGGTGTTATATGCCACGACATTAAGCTGCGTAGTGGCTTATCTGATGCTGTTATTCAGCAAACGCTACAACCACCAGCAGCTGGTCAATATCGGTTTTAAAGGCATGAGTGAACTGCTGGGCCTGGTCAGTATTTTGTTACTGGCGCTGGCGCTTGGTCAGAGCTTAAAAAATCTCGGCACCGGTTTATACATCTCCGGCGTCGTGGCGGACACCCTGCCGCTGTGGTTAATTCCGGCTATGTTGTTTTTAGCCGGTGCCTTGATTTCCTTTACCACAGGCACTTCCTGGGGCACTTTTGCCATCCTGATCCCGATTGGGATGCCACTGGTGGTCAATCTGGGATTGCCACCGTCACTGGTGCTGGCGGCCATCCTCGGTGGTGGTGTGTTTGGTGACCACTGCTCACCAATTTCAGATACTACGGCAGTCAGCGCTGTGGCCGCAGGCTGTGATTTGCTGGAACACACCCGCACTCAACTGCCCTATGCGCTGATTTGTGCCACGCTGGCGTTGCTTGGCTATCTGCTGTGTGGAGCCCTGATGATCGGGTAAGTCAGACAGATCTTTGGATAAAAAAAGCAGCCATTGGCTGCTTTTTTACTTTAGACGGCTAAATCGTGTGTTTCAGGCTGCGTCTGCCGGTGTTAATTCAGTCAGCTGTTGTGCCAGCAGCTCGGCCTCAACCGGCCAGAATACCTCGTCCCGTGGTTGTTCAACCCCTGTCACGCCATCCTGTGGCCGGCAGTTTTTTAAGGCGTCGCGCCATTCTTGCGGTACTTGTTCAATACCACCTATAGCACCAAACACGGCGGCGACAATCACAGCATTAGTGCCGGTGTCGCCACCCAGGCGAATAGTATCAACTAATGCCTCACCTAAGGATTTGGCGTATAGCAGTTGAAACAACAGATTCTGCAAGGCGGCCAGTGCTGGATTTTGTTGACGTAGCTCTATGGTGCCCGGCATAAATAACGCCTGGGCGATAGCGGCGCGGATCTGTGGATCGGATTTGAGTTCCTGTGCCCAGGTCTCAACGTCCTGATATAAAGTTTCGGCATCGGCGCCAGTATCGATGGCTTTGGCCAGCAGCATGGCATAAAGCCCGCTTATTTCCTGCATCAGCACGGCATTTTGCGTCAAAGCAGTGTCGGCCATCGCCCAGGCGGCAATTTGTGGCAAGGAAAAATGCACGCCGAGAATACACAATGGTGTTAAACGCGCTAAGGCATTCGCGGTGTGATCTCTTTCATCAGGCCCGCCAACAATGGCGCGTTGCAACGAGGCACCGAGCGCAAAAGGCTCAGTGCTGAGCCAATAACGATAGGCCGACAAGGCTTGTTCCTCTGAATAACTGCGGCAGTATTGCAGCATTCTGGCCTGTAGCAACATCAGCTCGCCTTCTTCGGTCGGCTGCCCTGCGAGGGTATGCCAGGGGCCACAATCCTGCAGTTGTAACAGTTCAGCTGCCGGTTTACGTCTGAGTTCCGCCGGCTGGCAAAACTCAAACTGGGTGCCCAATGCATCGGCGGCTAAGGCCGCTGCCAGCGCACCCTGCGCCCGTTGCAATGTGGTTATAGCCATGACACCTCCTGTATGCAATAAATCTGATGCACAGTCTGCAGGCTGTGCCGGTACATTGCAAGCTTCTGATTTTACAAAAGTCACTGTTGACTGGGCTTGCAGCGTTTTTGCGCCAGAGGGCTGCAGAATTATCAGACAAAAAAGCCAACCTGTTGGTTGGCTTTACTTGGACCTTAAAATGGGGGCTTTAATCAGCCGCCATATTTTTCTGCCAGATATAACCAGGTTTCCAGCACGGTATCCGGGTTCAATGACACCGAATCGATGCCCTGATCCATCAGCCAGGCCGCAAAATCTTCGTGATCGGATGGCCCCTGGCCACAGATCCCGACATATTTGCCTTTAGCTTTGGCGGTAGAAATCGCCATCGACAACAGCTTTTTGATCGCCGGATTACGTTCATCAAAAAGATGGGCAATCAACCCGGAATCACGGTCCAGACCCAATGTCAGCTGGGTCAGATCGTTGGAGCCAATGGAGAAACCGTCAAAGAATTCGAGGAATTCTTCCGCCAGCAGACAGTTTGATGGCAGTT
>CBFGPY010000605.1:0-2511 GCA_965650755.1 uncultured Chromatiaceae bacterium
GGCTTCGCCTGGCACCATTTCATCTTCGTTCACTTTGATCACGATACGGCTGGCGTCGACATAATCGATAGTACCACCACGCTTCGCAACCACAGTTACACCAGAGTCTTTGGCTACAACGCGTTCAACACCAGTACCCACTAACGGCTTGTCAGCACGCAGCGTCGGTACCGCTTGACGTTGCATGTTAGAACCCATCAATGCACGGTTGGCGTCATCGTGTTCCAGGAACGGGATCAGCGCGGCTGCGACTGACACGATTTGCTGCGGCGCAACGTCCATGTACTGGACTTTGTCAGCTGGCATTAACGTGAATTCATTTTTGAAACGGCAAGGAACCAGTTCTTCTACCAGACGGTTGTCTTCGTTCAGCTCAGCGTTGGCCTGAGCGATAACGAAGTTACCTTCTTCAATCGCTGACAGGAAATCGACTTCGTCAGTCACGATACCATCTTCAATCCGGCGGTATGGGGTTTCCAGGAAACCGTACTCGTTGGTCTGTGCGAACATAGACAGCGAGTTGATCAGACCGATGTTCGGACCTTCAGGCGTTTCAATTGGACACACGCGGCCGTAATGCGTTGGGTGAACGTCACGAACCTCGAAGCCCGCACGTTCACGCGTCAGACCACCAGGGCCTAAAGCAGAAATACGACGTTTGTGTGTCACTTCTGACAGCGGGTTGTTCTGATCCATAAACTGAGACAGTTGGCTGGAACCGAAGAACTCTTTCACTGCAGCAGAAATTGGTTTGGCGTTGATCAGATCCTGTGGCATCACAGCATCGAGGTCGCCTAATGACAGACGCTCTTTCACTGCACGTTCAACCCGGACTAAACCAACACGGAACTGGTTTTCAGCCATTTCGCCGACTGAACGGATCCGGCGGTTACCTAAGTGGTCGATATCGTCGACTTCACCATTACCGTTACGGATGTTAATCAGCACTTTCATGACTGCCAGAATGTCTTCTTTGCTCAGCACGCCTGCGCCAGTGCCTTCTTCGAAATTCACCCGACGGTTGAATTTCATGCGGCCTACCGTGGACAGGTCGTAGCGGTCTTCAGAGAAGAACAGGTTTTCAAATAAGGTTTCCGCAGCTTCGCGTGTTGGTGGCTCACCAGGACGCATCATGCGGTAGATTTCGACCAGCGCTTCCATCCGGTTATTACTCGGATCGATGCGTAAGGTGTCAGAAATGTATGCACCTTGGTCCAAATCGTTGATAAATAGTGTCTCAAAGCTTTCATAACCAGCTTTGGCAAGTTTCGCTAACAGCTCCAGTGTGAGCTCGGCGTTCGCTTCGGCAATAATCTCTCCGGTTGAACGGTCAGCATAATTTTTTGAAAGGACGCGGCCGACGACGTACTCGTGTGGTACTTCCATCAGGGTCATGCCGGTTTTTTCTAACTGGCGAACATGTTTTGCCGTAATACGGCGGCCAGCTTCAACAATGACTTCACCATTGTTGTCTTTAATATCAAATGCAGCAGTTTCACCACGTAAGCGGTTGGCAACTACTTCCATCATCAACTTACCGTCTTTGATTTCAAACTTAGTGCTGTCAAAGAAAGTAGTGAGGATGTCTTCAGTGCTCAGGTCTAAAGCACGTAACAGAATGGTCGCTGGTAATTTACGGCGACGGTCGATACGGACGAACAGAGCATCTTTGGCGTCAAACTCAAAATCAAGCCATGAACCACGGTATGGGATCACGCGAGCGTTATATAACACTTTGCCTGAGGAGTGAGTTTTACCACGGTCGTGATCGAAGAACACGCCTGGGCTACGGTGCAGCTGAGAAACGATAACGCGTTCAGTCCCGTTGATGACAAAGGTACCATTTTCGGTCATCAATGGGATTTCGCCCATATAGACTTCCTGCTCACGGATATCTTTGATAGTGCCTGGTGCTTCTTTATCAAACAGAACCATGCGCAGTTTGACGCGTAATGGTGCTGAGTAGGTTACACCGCGGATTTGACACTCTTTAACATCAAACACCGGCTCACCAATCCGATAGCTGACATACTGCAGTTCTGCGCTGCCAGAGTAGCTTTTGATTGGGAATACAGAACGGAACGCAGCTTCTAAGCCGTATTCGCCTTCTGGATCTGGCTCAATAAACTTGCTGAACGATTCAATTTGAATCGACAACAGATATGGTACATCCAACACTTGTGGACGTTTACCGAAGTCCTTACGGATACGTTTCTTTTCAGAATAAGAGTAAGTCATGGGGTTCCTCAGCTTGCTGATTTTTTACCCTACCTACCCTTGCGGGGCGGTGGTTATGACATCCACTATGGCGTCATAAGGGGCGGGGAAAATCAATGTCCCACAGCGCAAAAAGGCCGGTGGTTAAATCACCACCAGCCTAGCCTGAAATCAGGCGTCTAATCCAGTATGAGCTGGATTATTTAACTTCAACAGTAGCACCAGCTTCTTCTAACTCTTTCTTCAGAGCGTCAGCTTCAGCTGCTGGAACTGCTCGCGCCCATCGACCTGCCC
>CBFGPY010000606.1:0-2501 GCA_965650755.1 uncultured Chromatiaceae bacterium
ACTGTAGAGGGATCGAAATTGTATTTCAGGATTGATGTAACTTCCGCGAAAATGCGCAGACTCCGGCTGATTCCCGCGTATTTACTTAGTTTGCCGTTCTTTGTTCTGGCAGAACCATCCTTCGGCGATCACACAGCGGCATATCGAATTATTGTAAAACCGGACGGCAGCAAGGTTCGTGAAGCGCTAAGGCCGCTACCGGATGGCCAGCAACGCTATTTGATTGAACTGCAGCAACCAGCAGTTTTACCTGCTGTGATGTCAGGTAGTTCAAAGCAGTCTTTGTCGGTGAATGCTGTTCCGGCTCCCCAGTTAATGCACGCCACTTATCAGGTCCTGCAGCAACAAAATGAACTGAGCAGCGTGCTGCAAAACCAGCAACTCGTTAGCGCAGTGATCGACAGTACGCAATTATTGCTCAACGGTCTGGTGGTCACTGCAGATCCGGCCAATCTGGCATTATTGCGCTCCTACCCCGGTATCAAAAGTGTCACACCGGACCGTGAAATCCAACTATACCGCCGCGAATCCATTCCACTCATCCGCGTCGATCAGGTGTGGAAATTAACCGACAGCACGAATAAAAATCTGACAGGCCAGGGCATGCGGATTGGTGTGCTCGACAGTGGTATCGACTATACACACCCTGATTTGGGCGGCTGCTTTGGCACCGGCTGTAAAGTGGCAGGTGGCTATGATTTTTATGATTACGACGCCGACCCACAGGACAAAGAGGGACATGGCACCCATGTCGCCGGCATTATCGCCGGTAAAAGTGATAGTCAGTCAGGCGTTGCACCGGATGCCACTTTATATGCTTACAGGGTCTGCAACTACTATTGCTCAACCATTGGCGTTGTGCAGGCGTTGGAACGGGCGGCGAATCCTGATCAAAACCCACTGACTCAAGATGCGCTGGATGTAGTGAATTTAAGTTTAGGCGGCCCAGGCACACAAAATGATCCTATGACCATCGCGGCAAATAACGCAGCAAAGGCCGGCATTGTTGTGGTTACGGCCGCAGGGAATGATGGCATGGCCTATGGCGCTGTGGGTGCACCTGCCAACGCTGAACTTGCCATTACTGTGGCAGCGACGACGAAATCTGATCAGATGGCGAGCTACAGTTCACGTGGCCCTGCTGATACTGATCAGTTTATCAAACCAGATTTAGCGGCACCTGGTGATGAGATCTTATCGACTACACCCGGGAATCAATCTCAATACAAAAGTGGTACCTCCATGGCTGCGCCTCATGTTGCAGGTGCTGCAGCTTTGCTGAAACAACAGCAACCTAATCGCACACCTGCGATGATTAAATCGTTGTTGATGAGTCAGACTAAAGACACAGGTGCAACCGTCGCTGAACAAGGAAGTGGCCGGCTCGATGTACTCGCAGCGACAAAAGCAACTTTGACCATGGCACCGCAATCATTATCCTTTGGCAAACTCGACAGAAGCCAAAGCCTTTGGCAGGCCGAACGCAAACTGACATTGTTTAACCATGCCAATAGCAGCAAAAAGCTAAAACTGACGTTACCGACCTTGCCGGCCGGTGTCCGGTTAAACATAACACCGGCAGCAGAAGCAGAGATTGCAGCAGGTGCCACGCTCGAAGTCACATTGCAGATCCAAGTAAATACCAGTCAGTTTCTGGCTCCGGAAAACAGACTGACACAAGGGTTGGTACTGCAGTTGTCCGATGACAACAACCAATACCGGGTGCCGTTGGCGTTTATGGATTATCACAATCAAACTATTAATACGGCCGGCCAGTACCTGAACAAACTGACCATTTTTAACGAAGCTGGCGAACTGATTTACCGCGGCTCTGCCTTTAATGGCCAAAATATCCGTTTAATAGCAGGCACTTACGACTATATCGCTGAATATCAGGAGTATGACCGGCTGAAACTGGTGGTGTTAGAAAAGCAGGCAGTAAACAGTGCCAATATCGTCAACCTGGACCCCGCGCTGGCAAAACACCGGTTTGCACTGACCCAGCTAACCGATGAACAAGGCGGCTTGGTGAATCTGACAAAGTTCACCGGCGGATTAGAAGCCATTGAATTGCGCCATCAAACTAAATCGATATTTTACAATCGCTTATATCCACAAAATCGCACACAGGGCGAGATGGTCAGCATGCAGGGTGAAAAAGCGCTGTATCTGTCAGATCTATCGGCCGACTATCAAATGTCGTTCACCGGCAGTTGGTTTGCGCCAGTCCAGAACAAGAATCAGATGACTGTTTATTCGACGGTCCGGCGCCTGTCAGGCGTAAAGTCTGGCGAGAACCTGCAGCTCGATGCCCGCAGCATGCCAAAACAGCAATCTGAACTGCCTGCGACAAGACAGTTATCGACTATCACTATTAGTTATTACGTGGACAGGGAATTACATCCAATTGACTATCCATGGCTGACCGGATGGCAAGATGCCGGCTACGGCGTTGCTGTCGCCTCTGCAGTACCGGGGGAAACAGCAACTTTAACCTGGTA
>CBFGPY010000607.1:0-2500 GCA_965650755.1 uncultured Chromatiaceae bacterium
TTGCCAAACACCCCAGAGCCGGCGAATTGTCTAAAACACTGTGGAGTTTAAAAGAATTTTTTCTGGTGGGCTTTTTCCTGCAGATTGGATTAGGCGGTTTGCCAGACACTTCGGCCTGGTGGTTTGCCGTGCTGATGTCTGTGATGTTACCACTCAAAGCAGCTTTGTTTTTTGCGCTGTTAGTGCTGTTTAAATTACGCGCCCGCAGTGCCTTTTTGTCTGGCCTTACACTGAGTAATTACAGCGAGTTTGCGCTGATTGTGGCCAGTGTGGCGCTGCCGCAGTTCCTGATCCCACTGGCGCTGACGGTCGCGTTGTCCTTTGTGATTTCTGCACCATTAAACCGCTATGCCCACCCGCTGTATGAGCGGCTGGCACACCGGCTGATCCCGCTCGAGCGCAACATCCATCACCCGGATGAGCAGCCTGTAACCCTTGGTGATGCCGAAGTACTGATTATGGGGATGGGGCGCACCGGCGGTGCTGCTTATGACTATCTGAAGCATAAAACTCATTTAGTTGGGTTGGATTCGGACCCGGCGCGGGTCCGGCAGTATCAGGAAGCTGGCGACAATGTGTTGTTTGCCGATGCGGAAGACCAGGTGTTCTGGCAGGGCCTGGATTTAGGCCGGATAAAAGCGGTGATCCTGTGTTTGAGCGACAGTGAAGCCAAGTTAATCGCAACGCAGAAATTACGCGCTACAGGTTTTGCCGGCTTAATAGTGTCACACTCCATGCAGCAGGATGAGGCCAGCAAAATAATGGCGGCCGGAGCCGACCACACCTATCTGACCATGTCTGAAGCCGGGTTGGGCCTCGCCGAACGGGTGCGCCAACATATCAGTTTGCCAGGCTGAGCCATCAGGCCGCAGCACAGACTGTCAGATTCTTATACAGAGATCAGGAAAAGACCCATCCGCAGCTTTTTTGTAAAGCGCCGGGTGGGTTGAATCACTTCAGCCTGGCGTCTTCCTGCCAGTTTTTTCTTTGCATGGCACAACTTATGCTTAGTTTTACGCCCAATTTCTGGCTGCAGCGCAGCACAAAACAACAAGAAGTCCGGGCAGGACGCAGAGGGAACGGGCATGCGTGTGCAAACCCATTTGATGTTTTATTTGGTGCTGGTGTTATTCAGTGTCGCCGGTATCTGGCGGCTCAGCGCGATGCCGGATTTTCAGCTGTTCGGTGAGCTGAAACACCGGGCTGTCATTGACGATAAGTGGATAGCGCTGACTTTTGATGACGGCCCGACGCCTGATAAAACCGAACAAATTCTGCAGATTCTGCAACAGGAACAAGTGCCGGCGACTTTTTTTCTGACCGGGCAAGAGGTTGCACAACATCCTGACTTATTAGGGAAAATTCTTGCCGCCGGCCATCAGGTCGGCAATCACAGTTACCACCATCAACGGCTGATTTTTAAAACACCGTCTTATATCAGTGCCGAGTTAGAGCAAACCGACGATTTGTTGCGCCAACATGGCGTCGACGGCGTGATTTATTTTCGCCCGCCTTACGGGAAAAAGCTGGTGTTACTGCCTTGGTATCTGATGAAACACCACAGGATCAGCGTCACCTGGGATGTCGCGCCGGAGAATTTCCCGAAGGTTGCCAAAGATCCGCAACTTCTGGCTGACCACACGGTGAAACATGCCAGAGCCGGTTCTATCATCCTGTTGCATGTGATGTATGACAGCCGGGCAGCAACAATGCAGGCAGTGCCCGACATTATCCGCCGCCTAAAGGCGCAGGGGTACCGCTTTGTCACAGTGCATGAACTGCTGAAAAAAGAGCAGGCAGTGAAAGGCTGAACAGGATAAAACCACCACAGTGATTGCGGTTTAGTCCAGCGTGCCAGCAGCGGCCGCGATATCAGTCTGATGTTGCTGACAGCACAGTACCAGTTGCTCCAAAGCCTGAACCACGGTCCCAACCGCCATACTGGCTGACTCAGGTTTACCCGCAGCCTGGGCCGGCGAGTAGGGGATATGGATAAAACCACCACGGCATTCCGACATCTCATTGATTTGATGCAATAAGCTGAACATCAGCGCATTGCAGACATAAGTGCCGGCACTGTAAGAAATCTGCGCTGGGATGCCGCACTGGAGCAGGTGTTGCCGGATTGCTTTAATCGGCAAGGTGGTAAAATACGCCGCCGGCGCTTTGTTAATGACCGGTTCACCGGAAGGCTGCGAGCCGCTGTTATCCGGGATCCGCGCTTCTATCAGATTGATAGCCACTTGTTCCAGACTAATCGCCGGGCGTCCACCCGCTTGTCCGACGCAAAGCACCAAGTCAGGCTGGAGCTTCCGGATTTCCTCCCGTAACAAATCGCCGCTGCGTTTAAATTCAACTGGCAGGATCAACGCTTGCCAACTGATACCGGCAGGGGCCTGTTGCCGGCAAAGCTGCAGTACTGCTTCTGCGCTGGGGTTGCTGCTCTCGCCGCCAAAAGGCTCAAAACCGGTCAATAAAACTTTCATCTGCACCTCCATCT
>CBFGPY010000608.1:0-2499 GCA_965650755.1 uncultured Chromatiaceae bacterium
ATCAAACCCTGCAGCTGGCTGGCAGCAGCAATGGCAGCCAGTATCTGAATAACCTGCAGCTACTGCAAAACATGCTGAGTTTTGCCCTGGCAGACACTGAGCTGTCTTCAATCCGCAGCCGCGCGCAGTTTAACCGTACCTTACCGGCGCTGTCGCCGGATAGCCGCAGCGTCCTGGAATATGCCAACTATGGCATTGCCTTACTGCTGTTGATGTTGCTGTTTGGCGCGGAACGTTATCTGCACGCCCGTAAAAAAGCGCGTTATCAACAACTTGTGGCTATGTAACGGAGGTATCTGATGCAAGTTTCTCATTTAGCCCTACTGCTGGCCGCCCAGCTTGGACTCGCTGCGCTGTTGTGGTACGGCAATCATCAGCCGACACAGGCTCAGCCGTTATTGGCTAGCGTTGATTTGACCGAATTAACGCTGGTCAAAGGACCTGGCAAGGCTGCAAGTGCAGAGGCAAATGCGACTGCCGCCGCCGAGACAAGTTTCAGCTTACGTCAACAGAACGGCCAGTGGCAGTTTAACGCTGGTAGCGCTGAACAGCCGCTCTGGTTAGCGGCTAACCCTGCCAAAGTGCAGCAACTGCTGACCGATTTGCAAAAAGCCCGGCTGAACTGGCCGCTGGCCGATTCTGCCGACAGTCAGCGCCGGTTTGCCGTCGCGCCGGACCAGTACCACTGGCAGCTGCAGCTCAAAGCCGCCAGCACTGATACAGTGCAAACTCTCTGGCTTGGCGACAGTGCTGGTTTCCGTCAGCAATATTTACGCCGCGACGGGGACAATGCGGTTTATCAGATTGCGCTGAACAGCTATGAACTCAGCGTGGAGCCTGAGCAGTGGCTGGACAAAAATCAGCTGGCATTCAAAGATATTCAGGCGGTACGCGGGCCAGACTTCAGCTTGCTAAAAGCCCAGCCAGCAGCGACAGGCACGACCGCAAAAACGGATAAGCCTGTCTGGCAATTGGCAGGACTGCCCCCTGCTGCTGACACGGCAGCACCGGCGCTGGATCAAAATCAGGCCAACCAGCTGCTGAATAGCCTGCAAACGCTGACCGTGCAGCAATATGCCGCGAAGCCAACAGCAGAAGCCACAGCCGCGCTGGAGAAAGCGCCCCGCCTGACGATAACCGCAGCCAACCGCGACGGGAAAACCAGCGATCTGAGCCTGCAGCTGGCCGAAGCCGGCGGGCAATATTGGCTGCGCCGCTCAGATGTGGATGCCGTGTTCAGTATCGGGCAAAGCCAGTATCAAAGTTTGGTCAGCACCAATCTGGCGAAGCTAAGCAAACCGGCAGAGCAACAAGTGGCGGGCCCAACACAAAACCCGGGCACACAAGCGCTGGACAAGCTGAGCCAACAACTGCAGCCTGGTAAAACGGCAGCTCAGGGGGCGTCCACAGCACAGCCGGAGCAGAATGCAACAACCCCGGACAAAGCTGGCGCAGCAGGCAGCGCCAAGCCCTGATCCGGCATGACTCAATTGGTCGAGACAACAGCCGGCGTTCAGCCGGCTGCTTTTTTTAGAGCTTGTTACTCTGCAGCACCTGCGCCACCACTTGTTTCGCCAATGCCCGCGCTGTCGTCCATTTGCCGCCGTTGACGGTCAGAACCGCCTGCTGCCAGTGCATCGCATATTCGCGGCTGGCTTTACTGGCATCATCAGCGCCGCCTAACAAAGGCCGCACCCCGGCAAATTCACGCTGAATATCAGTATCAAAACGCTTGGTGACAAAATAATGGTTATACAGCTTTAACAAATACTGACGTTCCGCATCACTGCAGCTGATGGGTTCAGTCAGCTGCTGCCGCACTTCGGTCGTGCCGAGCAGCGTCTGCCCTTTAAATGGCAACACAAAGACAATGCGGGCTTCGCCGGGCACTTCCAGCATATGGCCATAGCGGCACAGCGGCGGTAACAGCAGATGGCTGCCACGGACTAAGTCCAGCGGTTGCTGCACGGCCAGACCAGAGGTCTCAAGCAATTGATTCGCCCAGGGACCTGCCACATTGATAATGCGGTCAAACCGGCGCCATTCGCCGCTGGCCAGTTGCAACTGACCATCCGTCTGCAACGCCTGCACCGGCTGATGGTCGTGCAACAACACGCCATGCTGGCGTGCCTGCTCTGCGACCCAAAGGCCAAGCTGCTGGTCGTCCATCTGGCCATCAAAAAACAAAAAAGCGCCGAGTAAACCGTCCGGCTGCAAATCCGGGCTGCAACGCAAAGTCTGCTGTGTATTCAACCAGCGATGGCGGCCAATGCCTTTACGCCCTGACAGCAAATCATACAGCCACAGGCCGATTTTCAGCTGCCAGCGTGACCGGCGGCCACTGCGGTAAATCGGATAAAGAATGGGCAGGCGCCGGGTTAAATGCGGTGCTTTTTTAATCCACCAGCGCCGTTCCTGCAGTGCTTCGTGCACCAGCCGGAACTCACCCTGTTCCAGATAGCGCAGGCCACCATGTAACAACTTGCTGGATGCTGCACT
>CBFGPY010000609.1:0-2497 GCA_965650755.1 uncultured Chromatiaceae bacterium
ATAGATATTTTGGTTGGCTGGGCTTTCACTGCATTATCAAAGATATGGCTGATTGCAGTGACCATTTCAGTACAGTGAACTTCAACTATCGCATCGCAAATTTGTTGCTCGATATCGATGCCAGCAAGCTGTCCGGTCTGGTAGTTGTGCATAACATGAGACAACAGCTGTGTCAGGGAAATGCGTATAGTGTCGGACTGGCCCAATGTACTGTAATGATGTAATTGCGCAACTATCTGTTGAATACGTCCCATGCCTGCTTCCAACTGCACGACAATGTCAGCAGAGTCCGCTTGTAACCAATCGGTATTTGCCTGATGAAGTAAAGTCAGCGCCGGTGGAAACTGCTGAACAATCTGGCTCAGTAATTCAGATATACGCTGCTGGTAACCGGCCAGAGTCCGCAGGTCCGCCATACAAAACGCTAACGGATTATTGATTTCATGTGCCAGCCCAGCCATCAGCTGGCCAATTGCCTGTAACTTTTGCGTTTGCAACAATTGTTCGTGGGCCTGTTCCAATTCCCTTTTACTGGCTTCCAACTCCAATATTTTGTCGTACAGCTCACGGGTTTTGTCTTGGAGCAGCAGCTCAGCTTGTTGTCGCGCCAGTTTTTCCCGCTGCCAGGCGCGCGAGTAATCAACAGGTGAGGTCATGGTTTAACCATGAAGTTAACAATCAAAGTACAGCAGTCGGCTCCATGGTGCATACAAACCGGATGGCTGAGCTGAATTGTCGTGTTGAATTGGCGGGCAGCGCCTTCAATCAGCCCTTCAGCAGCAAAACACATTTTCCGACGCGACCGGTAATACATGATCAGTTCATCCGGTTTGCTGTCATCGTAAGTAAAGCTAGGCAAATACGAATCCGGATATACCCGCTTCACTTCTTTGTGGATAGTCGAATCGATTTTTAACAGAAATTCGCGCAATGTTTGGCAAGATTTCAGCTCCGCTGGCAAAGTCGCGTAGAGTTGAGAAAACAAATAGCTGCCGAAACTTCGCACCAGATCAGCCGGTGCTATGCCGGTGTGCTGACTCAATAAGCTAACCAACTGTAATAATTCGGCATCGTCATAACGTGCCCCTGCGGTATAAACCCCCTGGCTCGGCAATGCTGCCGCATCCAGTATTTGCTCCCAGACAGGTAAACCTAACTGTTCAATCACCATGTCTGCCAATGCGGTATATACGACACCTTGCATCATAATCTCCGGCTCGTTCTGACACCTATAAGGCATAGCTGGGAATACCGAATGCGGCAATAGCGACATTAAAGAAAATAGCGACAAATAAAACGACGCCGGCATGCGCCGGCGTCGTTTTATTGTTCTGATGGAACCAGCCTATTAATCAGCACCAATCCGCGCTTTGATATCGTTAATCAGCGGAGACTGACCCATACCATTGGCATTAGCCCAGTTTTCCAGATCTTCAGCCTGCAGCGATTTAGCCGGCATCTGTTTGACGAAGAAAGAACCCACTTCGTAGGCATCGCTGCGCATGGCAAATTTGATCAGCGACTCTTTGTTACATTGCACCGCATCATAGATTTTCCGTAAGTTCAGTTTATTGTCTGACAACAGCTTGCGGATGCGGTTTTTGTCGTCAGCTTTGGTGTATTCACACAAGGACACACCCCATTGTTCCTGAGCCTGTGTCAGTGGAGCAGTAAAAGCAGCGACTGATAAAACAACTGCGGCGGTCAAAAATTTCTTCTGCATAACAACCTCTTGTCAAAATCCATTCAGGGATCAAACCGAAGCATTCAAAACTAATGCTTTGAGCAAAGTATTGGCCCTTTCAGACGATTGGCAAGTCAGAACGCCGCAATTTCAGCCATTTCAGGTGCGACTGCAGAAAAAAACTCCAAAATTCAGAAATTTACAGCAACAATCAAACATCATATTTACATTGATTGTTGCTGTCACCGCTCAGACGCTGAAAGATAAACTGCTGTTATCAGCCGACTGACTGGCTGTTGCGCCATAAGTTTTCATCAACTGCATCAGGGTTTGTTGTAAGCGCAGCTGACTGCTGTCTTCAGTATTTGCAGTGGTGGTGCTATCAGTCTTTGACTGGCTTTGTTGTTTCAGCGCCTGCGCTTCCTGCATCGTCACTTTGCCATCTTTATTGGCATCGGCACTGTCGAACTGGTCGATGATCGCTTGCAGCCCGGCCGCCGCTTTGCTGTCGGTGCTGCTGAGCTCTTCCACCATCGCAGTTAATTCATCAACAGTTTTACCTTCATCTTCGCCCGGCGGCGGGCCCATCGGAGGCATGCCCTGTGGACCACCACCTGGCATACCAAATTTACCCTGTGCGTTATACAACTGCTCCGATACGGCGGTACTGAATTCGTCGCTGGTCAGCTTGCCATCCTGATCGGCATCCAGCTGACTGAACCATTCTGCGCTTTGCTCATCGTCCGCCGATTGCTGTAGCTGACTTAATGCCGCACTGAAATCGGCCTGTTCCAGATAGCCCTTTTGTTGGCT
>CBFGPY010000610.1:0-2496 GCA_965650755.1 uncultured Chromatiaceae bacterium
GCACCGATTGCAAAAAAGCCCGTAGCTGCGGCGCTATCGTCTGAATATTCAGCAGGCCATCCAAATGCCCCATGTCACCCGGAATAGTCGCGAGCGTATTGGTGGCGCGGCGGTTTTGGTCCGCAGCCAGTGCTTGTTGGCTTTGCTGTGCCATCACAGGTGTCAGTAATAAATCGCCGGCCGCCGGTAACCACAACACCGGTGCTTTGATGTGTTTGATGGCTTGTTGCCAGTTGTCGCCCATACCGGCCCGCCACAACTGCGAAGCACGCACCAGATACAGCAAATGATTGGCGTCCTGCAACGCGGCACGCTGGGTAGCGACGGCGAGTAATTGATCAAGCGCCGTGAAACTGGCACGGATATCCTGATGAGCGGCTTTATCTGCGCGTAAGTCCGGGTATTTTTGGTTAAAACCGGCTGGATTTAACGCATCTAAAGTGACCCAGGCCAGCGCCATCGCAAGGCCGGCTGTCGGTTGCTGCGGTTTGTCATAATAATCGCCTTGTTGCCAGTGCGGGTCGGTTTTGATCGGATAAGCCCAGCGCTCTAACTTAATGGCGCTGTATGCATCGAGATAAGCGGTGCCAATCACCGGCACCAGCCGTTGCACCCGGTCCGGATAACGCTGTGCCCATTCAATGGCCTGGAAAGAGCCCATCGAAGCGCCAATCACGGCATGCAGCTTGTTGATACCGAGGCTGTCCAATACCGCTTTTTGTACTTCAACAAAATCGGTGATAGTGACGACCGGAAAGCTCAGGCCATATCTTTTACCTGTGGCCGGATTGATGCTGGCGGGGCCTGTGGTGATCACATGGGGGTCTTTGACATTAGCATTGGTCAGTGTATCAACGCTAATCACATAAAACCGATTGGTATCAATAGCTTTACCCGGGCCTATGATGGCGTCCCAGTAACCGGGCGCTGCGTCTTTGGCCTGATAACGGCCGGCCGCATGCGAAGTACCGGAAAAATAATGCGTGATTAAAATCACATTCGATTTGTCGGCATTAAGCTGGCCATAGGCTTCCCAGCCAACCTGCACCTGCTTTAATTCGGCACCGTTCTGCGTGGTGAAGCTTGCCAGTTCAAAGCGCTGTTTTTTCACCAGCGGCAGCTCGGCGGCCTGGCTGACGACCGCGCACAGCAGGCCCATTAAAAACCAGCCGGATTTTATGATATGTCGCATGCGAAACAGTCCTGTTTAAAACCACTGAAATAATAAAATCGCGAGGCCAGTACCCAGTGCCGGCACCACCACAGTGACCGCTGCAACCGGCCAATACGCCTGTTGGTGACTCTCACCACAAATAGCCCGGATGGTGGTCACCACATAACCATTGTGCGGCAGCGAATCTAAAGCACCGGAGGAAATGGCGACGACGCGGTGCAGCTCTTCAGCGTCGACGCCGCGCTCCAGATACACAGGCGCCAGTTCCGGCAGCGCAATGGCCTGACCGCCGGAGGCTGAGCCGGTGAGCCCTGCAATAGCACTGACTGCGACCGCAGCACCTAAAAGTTCCGGCCCTGGCAGATGTGTCATGGTTTGGACAATATCAGTAAACGCCGGCGTCAGTTTGGCGACAGCACCAAAACCGACCACAGCCGCAGTGTTACCAATCGCCAGCAAAGAGCCCATCACCCCTTCGTTGATGGCTTTGTCCAGGCTTTGAATAAAACGCCGGTTCAGCAGATAAAGCGCCAGCACACCGCCACTCAGCGCCACAATCAACGCCGCTTGTTGCAAGCTGTGGTGCAGCCAGTTCGATAACCCCAGCACCACCAGCAGCGGAATAAGGCCCATGATTGGGTGCGGCAGGGCACGGTCGGACAGCTGCGGGTCGCTGTCGCGGCCAACAAAAACTTCGCCTTTGGCCACGGCACTTCGGATCATTTTGCTTAACCAGGCATAACCAAAAGCCGCCATAAATATCGCCACGACGATACTGACTTCCCAGCCGGCATAAGGTGAGGTATGCAGGTATTGGATCGGGATCCAGTTTTGAATTTCCGGTGAACCGGCTGAGGTCATGGTAAAGGTCACTGAACCTAAGCCCAAAGCGGCCGGAATAAAGCGGCGTGGTAAGTTGGCATCTTTAAACAGACTGACCGCCATCGGATAGGCGGAAAAAGCCACCACAAATACGGAGACGCCGCCGTAAGTCAGCACGGCACAAGCCAGTACCACGGCGGCGACGGCGTGAGCACGACCGAGTTTTTTCACAATCCACAAAGCGACCGCATCGGCTGCACCGCTGTGCTCCATCAGTTTGCCGAACAAGGAGCCTAATAAAAACATCAGGAACCAGGCGGCGACAAAACCGGAGAAGCCGCTCATATAAGCGTGAATAAAATCGGCATTACCAGTGTTTTGCCAAAACGGAATACCGTTGGTGAGCGCGACAAACAACGCGCACAATGGCGCCAGAATAAACAGGTTCAGCCCGCGCATCGTCAGCCAGATCAGCAGGCAGAGCCCAAGCAACAAGCCGG
>CBFGPY010000611.1:0-2492 GCA_965650755.1 uncultured Chromatiaceae bacterium
GATGATAACTTCAGCCTGAACGGCCTGATTGGCTTTAACCTCGCCGGCAAAACTTTCGGCCTGATCGTTACCGGCCGGATTGGTGCTGCCACAGCGCGTATTCTGGACGGGTTTGGCATGCAGATTTTGTGTTATGACCCAAAGCCGCAGCCCGCACTGCTGCCCCCATCTGCCCGTTATGTTGATTTGGCTCAGCTTTATCGTGACAGCGATATCATCAGCCTGCACTGTCCGCTGACACCAGACAGCCATCACCTGATAAATGCCACGTCATTAGCCCAGATGAAAAATGGTGTAATGCTGATTAACACCAGCCGTGGCGGCCTGATTGATACTAAAGCTGTGATCACCGCGCTGAAAAATCAGAAAATTGGCTTGCTCGGGCTTGATGTGTACGAACAGGAAGCCGATCTGTTTTTCAAAGATTTATCTGACCAGCTGATTAGCGACGAAGTGTTTCAGCGCCTGCTGACCTTCCCCAATGTCCTGATCACTGGTCACCAGGCTTTTCTGACCCGGGAAGCACTGACGCAAATCAGTCAGACCACAGTGCATAACCTGCAGCTGTTATATTCAGGCGCAGCGTGCAGCAACGAACTTACCGGTTGCCGTTGACCACTCAACCACGATAAAAAAAGGTCGCCGAAGCGACCTTTTTATTATTTTTTCTGTAACGCCAGAGCCACAAACTGGCCGCGTCTTATTTCAAAGTCCGGTTAAAGAAATCTGTGATGGTCTGGTGTAAATGCGTTTGTACCGGTTGACCAAACATCGCGTGTTTACTGCCAGGATAAGTCATCATCTCAAAAGGCTTACCCTGACTTTGCAGTGCAGAAAACAACTTAGTACTATGAGTAAACAGCACGTTGTCGTCCGCCATACCATGATAAATCATCAACTTACCTGTTAAACCACCGACATAAGGAAAAACTGAGCTCGCCTGATAACCGGCCGCATTTTTCGCCGGATGGCCCAAATAGCGCTCTGTGTAATGACTGTCGTATAACGCCCAGTCCGTTACCGGCGCACCAGATACACCGGCAGCAAAATAATCACCGGCACGCAGCATCGCCATGATAGTCATATAACCACCGTAACTATGACCGTAGATACCGATGCGCTTGGCGTCTACAAAATCTAATGACCGCAGATAATCGACACCGGTCTTCTGATCTGTCAGCTCCACTTCAGCCAGCTTGCCAAAAATCGGATCTTCAAAGGCTTTACCACGGTTTTCTGAACCCCGGTTATCCAGCTGGAACACGATATATCCCTGCTGCACCAGATATTGGAAATACAGGTCTTTACTGCTCCAGCTATTGGTCACACGCTGTGCACCAGGGCCACCGTAAACGCCAACGATCACCGGATATTTTTTCCCGGCTTCAAGCGTGGCAGGTTTAAACATCCGATAGTGCAGCGTCTGACCATCTTGCGCTTTCAGAGTACCAAACTGCGGCGTCACCAGCGCTTTCGCGTATGGAGTCAACGGGTGCTGTTGATCCAGTGTATTGGCTTCCAGCACTGTGACGGTTTGCCCTTTGGCGTTTTTCAGCGACACTGTCGGCAGCTTCACAGCAGCAGAAGCGGTATCGATAAAACCACTGCCATCTTTAGCCACTACCACCTGATGGCTCAGCCCCGGCTCGGTCAGCCGCTTTATTTCACCGCCTTGTACCGGCACTTTGTACAGATGGCTCTCGAGCGGCGTGTCTTTGCGGCCACTGAAATAAATCAGCCCGGCTTTTTCATCGACACTTTCCAGATGATTAACTATCCAGTTGCCGGACGTCAGCTGCTTTGGCGCGCCGCCCTGCAGTGAATACAAATACAGATGTTTATAGCCATCACGCTCAGACGCCCAGATAAACGACTGTTTGTCGCTCAGAAAATGCAAATCATCATGCAGATTCACCCAGGTCTTGCTGGTTTCAGTCAATAAAGTTTTTTGCTGCCCCGTCGCCAAATCCGCAAGTCTGAGTTCCAGCAATTGCTGGTCGCGGCTTTGCCATTGATAAGTCAGTAAATTTGGATTTTCAGTCCACTCTACCCGTGGCAAATACATGTCCTGCTCTTTGCCCAAATCAAGCCATGACACCGCACTGCCAGCAACCCCGACCACGCCTAACTTGATGCGTACGTTTGCTTTGCCGGCAAATGGGTAGCGCTGGTTATAGAGCTTGATTTCATCCGCATAAATTTCGTTACGCACCGCTTCCGGCACGGACGACTCATCAAACTGGGTGAAGGCGATTTTGCTGTCATCCGGCGCCCACCAGTAACCGGTCATCCGGCCCATTTCTTCCTGGGCGACGAATTCTGCCATGCCGTTACGTACTGTGCCTTTGCCATCCGAAGTCAGCTGCGTTTCTTTGCCGGATTTGAGATCGATGACATAAATATTCTGCTCGCGGACAAAAGACACATAACGACCGGTTGGCGAGATCTGGGCATCGGTTTCAAATGCTTCAGTATCCGTCAGTTTGCGGGCC
>CBFGPY010000612.1:0-2491 GCA_965650755.1 uncultured Chromatiaceae bacterium
GGGCTGACGGTAGTGCCTATGTGAATCACGTTGAATTGGTACGCCGGGCACGCAATTCGGAAATGCCACCGAGTTTCTGGACTGATCCGTTGATGTATCAGGGCGGTTCGGACGATTTTATCGGGCCGCGCGATAACATCGATGTTGTCAGCGAAGATTACGGTATCGATTTTGAAGGTGAAGTGGCAGTTATTACCGGTGATGTGGCGATGGCATCAACGCCAGAGCAGGCGCGCCGGCAAATTCGTTTAGTGATGCTGGTCAATGACGTGTCATTACGAGGCCTGATCCCTAATGAATTGGCAAAAGGTTTTGGTTTCTTCCAATCTAAACCGGCCTCTGCATTCAGCCCGGTAGCTGTCACGCCGGAAGAACTCGGGCATGACTGGCAGGACGCAAAACTGCATCTGCCGCTGGTATCGCATTTAAACGGTAAACTATTTGGTAAGCCCAATGCCGGTGTCGACATGACCTTTGATTTTGGCCAGTTGGTCGCACATGCGGCAAAAACCCGTAATCTCGGCGCTGGTGCGATCATTGGTTCTGGTACTGTGTCAAACAAACAAGGTACAGATTATGGGACATCGATTGACGAAGGCGGTCTGGGTTATTCCTGTATCGCTGAAGTGCGGATGATTGAAACGATCCGTGACGGTGCGCCAAAAACTTCGTTTATGAAGTTTGGTGACCGGATCCGTATTGAAGTGCTGGACCAGCAGGGCCAAAGTGTCTTTGGGGCTATCGACCAGCAGGTTGTGCAATATCTGCCGCGTGTTTAACGTTTTGAATCCGTAAAGAAGCCGGCGCTAGCCGGCTTTTTGCCACATGGAGTTTTCTCATGCTGACTTTATTTACTTACTGGCGCTCTTCTGCGGCTTTTCGGGTGCGCATTGCTCTCGCGCATAAAGCGTTAGACGCAAACCAAATTCCGGTGCATTTGCTGAAAGACGGCGGCCAGCAAAAAGCGCAGTCATATCGCGAGCTGAACCCTGCGATGTTGGTGCCGACGCTGCAACACGACGACCTGACGCTGAACCAGTCACTGGCGATTATCGAATATCTGGATACTGTTTTTCCACAGCATCCTTTGTTGCCGTCTGAACCTGCCAAAGCGGCGGTGGTGCGGGCACTGGCGCTGGACATCGCCTGCGATATTCATCCTTTGAATAATCTGCGGGTGCTGCAGTATCTGACCGGCACTCTGGGCCTGAGCGATGAGCAGAAGACAGCCTGGATTTTGCACTGGCTGCAACAAGGTTTTCAGGCGCTTGAGCTACGACTGAGCCAGACTGCCGGGCTGTACGCCGTTGGTGATGCAGTGACGCTGGCGGACCTTTGTCTGGTGCCGCAAGTCTACAATGCACTGCGTTTTCAGTTGAATATGACGCCTTATCCGACTATTCAACGTATTTATCAGCAGTGTATGACGTTGCCGGCATTTATTGCCGCAGCGCCGGAACAGCAAAAAGATGCGCAGAGCTGAGATCCCGCGTCGCGTCATCAGCTAGTGCCGACAGCCGTTGACAGCGGTGCTGCCGGTAGTCGGATGGTAAATACTGCACCACCCAGG
The DNA here is from genome assembly GCA_965650755.1 of uncultured Chromatiaceae bacterium. Lineage (GTDB taxonomy): Bacteria > Pseudomonadota > Gammaproteobacteria > Enterobacterales > Alteromonadaceae > Pararheinheimera. The sequence continues at coordinate 1,571 of CBFGPY010000612.1, forward strand.
CCCGATGGACTGACGCTGATCTTGCCACCATGTTGCTCGATGATGGACTGACAAATCGGTAAGCCAAGCCCTGTGCCTTTGCCTGGGGCTTTGGTGGTAAAAAACGGCGTAAAAATCTGCGGGAGTACCTGTTCAGAAATTCCAGGTCCGGTGTCAGCAATACAAAGCTCGAGCCACGCGTCGGTTTGCATCGCGGTGATCTGGATTTGGCCGTTGTCCGGGCCGATGGCCTGTGCCGCATTGAGCAGCAGATTCACCAGTACCTGAGTCAATCCCGCAGGTTGCCCCTGCAACCAGATAGTTTCCGGTGTTAGCCTGCATTGCGTGCTGATATGGTTTTTTAGCTCATTTTTACAAAGCCGCAGGGCCATCTCCAGTAGCGGCCGCAGTTCAAGCCGCTGAAATTCGGCGTGATCAGGGTGAGAGAACCGCCGCAGGTCGAGCACTAAATCCCGCACTCTTAATGCACCTTGCACTGAGTCACTGAGCAGGCTTTGGGTATCCTGCAGCAAAAACTGTAAATTTTCCTGTTGTTGTAATGTTGCAAGCTGTTGTTGCAGAACAGTCTTTTGCTGTGGGTCATCACAATTGGCCAACGCCTGCAGCAAGTCAAAATATTGGATAAAAATGGGTAGATACAGTTGAAAGCTGGTGAGGTTGCTAAGGATATAACCAATAGGATTATTCAGTTCGTGCGCGATACCAGCAGTTAAAGTGCCAATTGTGGCTAGCCGGTCAGTTTGTTGCCAATGTGCGCTGGATGATGCTGTTGCTGCCGGTTTTTGCATATTGCCTGCTCTACTGCTAGTGACTCTTTATATTGACCTTCAGCGGGACACAGAGCAAGTCTGCAGGAAAAAACTTGCCTGAGCGGGCTGCTCCTGTTTAAGGTGATGACGGAAGGAGTTGGCATGGCAAAAA
>CBFGPY010000613.1:0-2488 GCA_965650755.1 uncultured Chromatiaceae bacterium
CAAAACAGTTTTTTCTCACGCCACATCACAGCTTCACAGCGCACAGACACATCGTATAAACGCGTATCGCCGTTGGCTTTTGCCAGTTGCTCTGACCAGGCTTTGATCACGGCATTACGTGGGTCGGATTCTGAGTAAATCGCATGGCCAAAGCCCATGATTTTGTCTTTACGCGCCAGCATGCCAAGTAAAGTTTCTTCGGCGTGCTCTGGGTCGCGCATATGCTCAATCAGTTCCATCGCAGCTTCGTTGGCACCACCGTGTAAGGGGCCGCGTAAGGAACCAATAGCACCGGTAATACAAGAGTGCATGTCAGAAAGTGTTGAAGCGCAAACACGGGCAGTAAAGGTCGATGCGTTAAATTCATGCTCTGCGTACAAAATCAATGACGCATGCATCACTGTCACGTGCAGCGGTTCAGGTTTTTTGTCATGCAAAGTCCAGAGGAATTGCTCAGCAATCGAATCGGCCGCCGTTTCAACATTAATGCGTTTACCATGGTGGCTGTAGTTGTACCAGTAGTTGATCATGCCGGGAAAAATCGCCAGCATCCGGTCAGTAACGTCCTGCTGCTGCGCGAAACTGTGCTCAGTTTCCAGATTGCCCAGCATAGAACAACCGGTACGCATCACGTCCATCGGGTGCGCAGTGGCCGGAATACGTTCCAGCACTTCTTTTAACGCCTGTGGCAGGCTGCGCAGCGCTTTCAGTTTCGCTTTATAGGCAGCAAGCTCAGCTTCAGTCGGTAACTCACCTTTTAAAATCAGATGCGCAACTTCTTCAAATTCACATTTTGCGGCTAAGTCTTTGACATCATAACCACGGTAAGTCAGGCCTGAGCCGGTTTTCCCTACGGTAGACAATGCAGTTTTACCAGCGATTTGACCGCGTAACCCGGCACCGGTCAGTTGTTTAGTTGTCGACATATTCGGTTCTCCAGAGGCAGATAAGTTTAAAATGAATTTGATTATTTGTTTTTGCCTTGGGCAAATAACGAATCCAGTTTTTCTTCGTAACTGTGATAATTCAGGAAATCGTAAAGTTCAGCGCGGGTCTGCATGCTGTCGACCACGGCTTTTTGGTCACCGTTGGTCAGAATGGACTGATAGACGTTCAGCGCAGCTTTATTCATGGCGCGAAAGGCTGACAATGGATACAGCACCATTTTAACGCCCACGCCGGCAAGCTCGGCGGTGTTAAACAGTGGCGTCTGCCCAAATTCGGTGATATTGGCCAAGACCGGTACCGACAAGGCTTGGGTAAAGGCCTGGTACTGTTCAAGCGTATACACAGCTTCAGCAAAAATGGCATCAGCGCCAGCTTCAACGCAGGCCTGCGCCCGCTCGATGGCCGCAGCTAAACCTTGTTGTTGCAATGCATCGGTACGCGCCATGATAAAAAAGCTGGCGTCAGTGCGGGCGTCTACTGCGGCTTTGACGCGGTCAACCATTTCGTCTTGAGACACGATTTCTTTGTTCGGTCTGTGACCACAGCGTTTTTGCATCACCTGATCTTCAATATGAAAACCAGCGGCGCCGGCCCGGGTCATTTCACGCACAGTGCGGGCAATGTTAAAAGCGCCGCCCCAGCCGGTGTCCGCATCTACCAATAATGGCAGATCAGTAGCGCCGGTAATACGGCGGATGTCCTCACATACGTCATTGAGCGAGGTCATGCCCAAATCCGGTAAACCAAAGGAAGCATTGGCGACGCCAGCACCGGATAAATACAACGCCTTGTGGCCGACACGCTCGGCCATCATGGCGGTGTACGCATTGATAGTTCCCACCAGCTGTAATGGCTGGTTAGCCTCGATAGCCTGACGGAGTTTAAAACCTGCAGTTGCTGTCATTTCAGTTCCCCTGTTGTAAATGTAATTCGATATTGCGGCGCGACGCGCTGATATGGCGACGCATTAAAAGTTCAGCCAATTCACCATCACGGTTGGCAATGGCATTCAGTATGGCTTTATGTTCGTCAAAAGCGCGCGACACCCGTGGGCCGGCCATGCCCATCTGCACCCGGTACATCCGTACCAGATAATAAAGCTCGTCACATAAAATGTTGATAAGATAAGGATTTTTGCTGGCCTGAATAATGCGGTAGTGGAAATCGACATCACCGGCTTCCTGATAATAACTTTCGCCTTCGCGCACACGCTGCGTTGCGAGGTGTTGATCCAGCAAGCTTTGCAGTTGCTTGATGTCAGCATCGGACATTTGTTCAGCCGCCAGCCGGCAAGCCATACCTTCTAGATTTTCCCGAATTTGATAGAGCGAAATTAATCCTTGCGGCGTCAGTTTCACCACCCTGGCACCGGCATTCGGGATCCGCTCAATCAGATGGCAGCGTTCCAGCCGGGCAAGCGCTTCACGCAACGGGGCGCGGCTCAGGTCAAATTGCTTCGCCAGTTCAGGTTCAGAAATTTTGCTGCCAGGCGCTATTTCACCGGCCACAATAGCCCGTTGGATCTCCAGCAGGACTCTGT
>CBFGPY010000614.1:0-2483 GCA_965650755.1 uncultured Chromatiaceae bacterium
TCTTCGGCCAAGGCCTGGATCTCCGGGTCTGTGTAGTAATGCGCGACCAGAACAGCATCTTTTTGCTGTAACAAGGCTTTAATGCGGCTCTTGTACGCTTGTTTGTCATCAAAAGACAAAGGCACAGGCTTTTTCGGGAAGACGAAGTCAAGTTCGTTAAAATGCAGCGCTTGATTCATGCGGAAAAACTCCGGGCTGAAAAAGGTGGCGTATTATACACATGTTTACAGCTGAGAGACACAACCGCTGATGGGTTTATGATATTCGGAGATTGGTGGGTCATGATGGATTCGAACCATCGACCAACGGATTAAAAGTCCGCTGCTCTACCAGCTGAGCTAATGACCCCTCTCGCGGACGCATATCTTACTTATTTACACGCGCAGTGCAACCAAAATCTGGCAAAAACATCGTTTTAGCCTGCTGACTGCTTAAAAGAACGGCACAATGGCGAAGAAGTAACTGATTCTGCCACAATGCGACTTTATCGAATGTTTTGAATTAAGTACCTACCAAATCCAAAACCGGCCCTGTCGCGCCACGACTGGTAGTTAGATTTGGATTCTGAACAGGAGACGCATAAGAAAAAACCGCGTAAACGCGGTTTTAACGGGATTCCAGTTTGGCCTTTGCGGTGGCCGCGGCCTTGGATTTGGGAAAGCTTTTCACCAGTTGGCTGTAATATTTTTTCGCAGCCGCAGCATCATTCTGCTTGTCTGCGACCAATCCCAACTTCAATAATGCATCCGGAACCTTACTCGAGTTCGGGAATTGTTTTACCACACGCTCATAATGCGTTTTGGCTTTTGCGAATTCGTTTTTCTGGTAATACAACTGCCCCAGCCAATAATGTGACGTCGAGGTGTATTCAGAATTTGGGTATGTCTTGATGAAATCTTCAAACGCCGGAATGGCCGCTGCATAATTGCGATCCTTCACGACATAGTTGATAGCTTGCTCATAAGCTTGTGCTTCATTGAGCTGACCAGAAGCAGCAACCTGCGGTGCTGGCGCTGCAGATTCCGCTGCAGCAGCCTCATCGGCTGCTACAACGGCTGCAGGATTTCCCGCCGGGACTTCGGTAACTGGTTGCTGCGTAGGTGCTGTCGTCTGAGAAGAGACATTCCCTGCTGCTGCACCACCAAGCCGGCGGTCAATTTCCTGATAGATATCCCGCTGCTGCTGTAATATCTGTTCTAATTTGTATGAGTGCTCTTCCGTCGTGCCACGTAACTCGCTGACTTCTGTTAACAGAGTCTCGAGCTGTTGCTGCATTGCCAGCTGCGCTGCAGCCCGGGCATCCACGACACGTTCCAGCGCGGCAAGCCGCTCCGAAACAGAACCACTGCGGGCAGTCGTCTGAGTGGAAATACCCTGGCTGCTACTGCGACTCAGATCAGCTACAGGAGCAGGATCTGCGGCCACAGCAACCGCTACCAAACTTAATACAGTAACAAGTGACGTCTTAACGGTCATGCAAACTCACAACTTAAATTAGTAAACCAGAACAGCGCGACGGTTTTTAGCGAATGACTCTTCGGTGTTGCCAGCGTCAACTGGTTTCTCTTCACCGTAGCTCACTACAGACATCTGACCAGCAGCAACACCCAGGTTTTCCAGGTATTTCTGAACTGACTGACCACGACGCTCGCCCAGTGCGATGTTGTACTCTGGAGTACCACGAGCATCAGTGTGACCTTCGATAGTTACAGAGATAGTAGTGCGAGCACGCAGGAATGCAGCGTGTGCGTCCAGAACTGAAGCGAATTCAGAACGGATGTCAGACTTGTCGAAGTCGAAGTAAATAGTGTTTTGCTGACGCAGAGCTTCTAATTGCTGACGCAGTTGTTCTGCATCGCTCAGACCTTGGTCTGCAACTACTGCCTGGTTAGCGTTTGCGTTTGCATCGCCAGCGTCAGTTTCATTGTTAGAGCTACATGCAGCTAAAGTCAGCACTGGCACAGCAACTAACAAACCTTTTAAAACTTTATTTAAGTTCATGATGTTGTCCTTAGTATTACGATTTAACCAAATTTTTGTATTTTATAAAAACGGCGACCAGGCCGGCGATTTTACCCGGCCATTGGTAGCTGGCAGCCTTGCTTTAAAGCGACCATCCATGGACACCAGTGCCAGTACTTGGGTATTACTACCATGCAAAGTACTATAGATAATCATTGAGCCATTTGGCGCAATGCTTGGTGACTCGTCCAGGTAAGTCCGTGTCAGCACTTGCATAAACTTTGTAGTTCTATCCATGCGGGCGATATTATACTGACCGTTTGTCCGGTTTACCATAACTATTGCTTGACCATTTGGCGTATATTTGCCTGCCAGGTTCATTTCGCCCTCAAAAGTCACCCGAGAAACCTGATTTGAAGCAAGCTCTACAGAATAAAGTTGCGGCCGGCCACCACGCTCTGAAGAAAATAAAATGCTCTTTCCATCAGGAGCCCAACTAGGTTCTACATCAATAGCACGGT
>CBFGPY010000615.1:0-2478 GCA_965650755.1 uncultured Chromatiaceae bacterium
ATGTGTTTGCCCGCGAACTGCGGCTGCGCAACGCCCTGAAGAACTATCGTGATCAGTACGATTTTATTTTTATCGATTGTCCGCCGTCGCTCAATATGCTGACTGTCAATGCAATGGCTGCTGCGGATTCTGTATTGGTGCCGATGCAATGCGAGTACTATGCGCTGGAAGGTTTAACTGCCTTAGTCGATACCATCAATAAACTGGCAGCTGTGGTCAACGCTGACCTGAAAATTGAAGGTATCCTGCGGACCATGTATGACCCGCGCAACCGGTTGGCAAATGATGTTTCTGAGCAGCTCAAGCGGCATTTTGGTGAAAAAGTTTACCGGGCTGTGATCCCAAGAAACGTCAGGCTGGCAGAAGCACCCAGCTTCGGTACTCCGGTAATGTATTACGATAAAAGTTCGACCGGCGCTAAAGCCTATCTGGCTTTAGCCGGTGAAATTTTGCGCCGCGCCGACAAAAAACAACCAAAAAGCACCCCTGCGGTGTGACGTGAAGGAATAAGCTGCGAATGTCTCTGAAAAAAAGAGGTCTGGGCCGGGGTTTAGATGCGTTATTGACCACGGGTAAACCTGCTGCTCCGGCTGAAAGTCAATCTGAAAACCGTCAAACAGAATTACAAAAACTACCGGTTGAATGGTTACAGCCAGGCAAGTACCAGCCACGCAAAGACATGTCGCAGGATGCGCTGGAAGAACTTGCCAGCTCTATCCGTGCTCAGGGCGTGATTCAGCCGATAGTGGTGCGCCCGGTTGGCACTGATCGTTTTGAGATCATCGCCGGTGAACGGCGTTGGCGCGCGTCACAGCTGGCGGGGCTGGCCGAAGTGCCTTGCATTTTGAAAGACGTGCCGGATGAAGCTGCTGTCGCTATCGCACTGATTGAAAACATTCAGCGCGAAGACCTGAATGCGATGGAAGAGGCGGTGGCATTACAGCGTCTGCTCAGTGAATTTGAACTGACACATCAGCAAGTAGCTGATGCTGTTGGCAAATCCCGCGCGACCGTGACGAATTTATTGCGCCTGAACCAACTCGCCGATGAAGTAAAAACCCTGCTGGAGCATGGTGACATCGAGATGGGCCATGCTCGTGCGATTTTAGCGTTACCGGCAGAGCAACAACCGGATACCGGCCGTATTATTGCCGCGAAGCAGCTGACGGTACGTGAAGCCGAGAGTTTGATTCGCCGCTTGCTGGAGCCTGCGCCGGTCAAAGAAGTCAAAGTCAAAGACCCGGACGTTACCGCATTGGAAACTAAATTGAGTGAACGATTTGGTGCGCCGGTCAGTATTAGTTACAACCGCAAAGGCAAAGGCGAATTAGTCATCAATTACAGCAGTTTGCCGGAATTAGACGGTATCCTGCATAAATTGGGCCTTTCTGAGACTGAAATTTAACCAGTCAGGTTTCAGAAAGTTCGACATTCGTAGTATTGGCGCGGCTTTTGGTTGCAAAAATAAGGCAGATAAGTATACTTGCGCGAGCTTTTTATCCTGTTGTTTTGTAGCTTTTCGGGTGGTATTCAGTGCCTTTAACCACAACAAAACAGCGTTATAAATTGATTTTACAGACCTTTTTGTGGCAGTCGCTGGCGGGATTTGCTTTGGCGGCGCTGTGTTTGGCAGCTTGGGACAAGCTGGCCGCAAAGTCTGTACTGCTTGGCGTTTATTGTGTTGTTGTGCCGCACAGTCTTTTTACGTGGTATGTGTTTCGCTTTCGTGCAGACCTGCAGCCAGATCTGGTGCTTAAATCGGTCTACCGCGGCGAATCACTAAAATTTTTATTGTTGGCGTTGTTGGTGGCAACAGCGCTGAAACACGCGCTGTTGATCCCTTGGTTATTTTTTGGCGGACTGGTGTTCGCCCTGATCTTACAGGCGTTGTTACCGATTTTGATTAACTACGATAATTGGGACTAACGATGGCATCTGGTGAGCTTACGAGCAAAGACTATATTACCCACCACCTGACCAACTGGAGCGTCGGCGAAGGTTTTTGGACCGTTCATGTCGACACCTTAGGCTGGTCAATCTTTATGGGATTGATTTTCCTGTTCTCTTTCCGCGCAGTGGCAAAAACCGCCAATGCCGGTGTTCCTACCAAATGGCAATGTGCCGTTGAAATGGTGGTTGAATTCATTGAAAACACGGTCAAAAGTACTTTCCACGGTAAAAATCCAATCATTGCCCCACTGGCACTGACGATTTTTGTCTGGGTACTGCTGATGAACCTGCTGGATTTAGTGCCGGTTGATTTCATTCCATGGACTGCCCAACAGATTGGCGCTGCCATGGGTCATGACCCGCATCATGTCTACATGAAAGCTGTACCAACTACAGACCTGAACATGACCATCGCACTGGCGCTGGGTGTGTTTATCCTGATGATTTACTACTCAATCAAAATGAAAGGCATCGGCGGTTTTATTAAAGAACTGACCACCCAGCCATTCAACACGCCTTGGTTATACT
>CBFGPY010000616.1:0-2476 GCA_965650755.1 uncultured Chromatiaceae bacterium
CCGCAGCACTGCAACAACTGGAGCTGGCTCTGGGACAGACCAAAGCCCAATCCTTTGCATTGTCAAAGGTGTGGTACTGATGCGCCGGCCGGGTGGATATCAGGACAAACAGTTGCTGGTGGCGCACGGCGTACCCGAGCTGCTGCAAGCCGCTGCGCGGCGTGGTATGGCGCCGCACAAGCTACTGGCCGGTACCGCGTTGTTTGAAACTGACCTGCAAAAACCGCAATTTCGTATGCACGCCGGCGCGCTGCAGCGCCTGCTGGGTAACCTCAATAAAATACCCAGCCCGGAATTGCCGGCTGTGATAGCCCAGGCGATTTTACTGAACCCGCAGATCCCGGTCTGTCGCCTGATCCTCTCGGCACCGACGCTCGGCAAATCGCTGCGTTATCTGTGGTTTTATCGCCAGCAGCTGTGGCCGTTATGTCTGCCGGTGTTGCAATGGCAAGGTGCGACACTGCGGTTGGCCTTGTTGCCGGCGGTCGGGATGGGGGCTGCGCAGGCACTGGCGCTGGCGCTTTGCCAGCAGTTTGTGCTGGCGTTATGTGCGGCACGTCAGGTGTGTGGGGTTGCTGCGTGGAACAGCGCACAAGGTTCAGCGTCCTGGTTGTTGCAGCTGACTTCAGCGCAATTAGCCCAGCGGCTGCCGACTGAGCAAAGCGCAGACTGCAGGCACTGGCGGCAGATTTGTTGTCAGCAGGCGAAGTTGTTAACGCGTCAGCCGGGGTTGCTGGAATGGCTGAGCCGGCAGCAACTGCGGCAGTTGCCACATTGTCTGAATCCGGATGAGGCTGCCGCTTTGTTGCAATTGCATCCGGCAGCGCTGAAACGACAACTGGCGGAGCAAGGTTGCAGCTTTAGTCAATGGCAGGATGCGCTGCGCAATCAACTGGCGCTGTTTTGGTTATCGCAACCTGAATGGTCGAACCGGCAGCTGGCAGCCCGGCTTGGCTATTCGGATGAACACAATTTTCGCCGGGCGGTGAAACGCTGGACCGGTTTATTACCGAGCGCCTTCAGACCCGGCTGAAATCAACAAAAGTCTCAGCCGCGTTGCGGATGATGACTGACAAACTCCTGGTCCGGCAATTTAGCCGACAAATCACCAAACTCGGCCAATAACACAGCAATTTCCCGTTCAGTAAAACCAACCCGGTCAAAATGGCTGGCCAGTTCTTCCATGCTGGCGCCTTTGGCGAGCATGCGCTGGCCGGTTTGCAGATGAATATTGCGGACAAAATCTGAAGTCATCATAGTTTCCTGCATAGTTACACCGTTGCAGGCCGCATCATGGCGCTTAAACAAGTCAGCCAAATGACAATTATTTTACAAATCGACCAACAGCAGGAGATGCGGGATAAAGTCAGTCAGCCAGTACCAGAGCAGTTTTTGCCTGGATACAGCAGGTCAGCACTTCACCGGCGGCGATGGGCGCTGCCGAATCCAACATTTGGATCACTTCGCCTTTGATCAGGCGTTTTTTGCATAAACCGCAGGAGCCACCACGGCAATCTGACGGAATACAGGCGCCGGCGCTATTCAGTGCATCCAGCACGGAACTGAAACCGGCAGCACTGGCTTGAATATCGCGATACCGGATGCTGAGTTCCTGCTGGCTGACTGCAGCTGCAAACAGTTCGGCGTGCAGGGTTTTACCGGCGAGCGCAAGGTCCTGACTCAGTTGCGCTGTCATCTGTGCTGCCGCGCAGCAGTAATAGTCGGCCTGATGGCCGCAAAGTTGCAGCAGACGGCCGGCATTGATATGGCCGGTTTCACCGCTCCAGCTTGCATCTGGTTGCGAAAGCACCGGGATGAAACGCAAATGCGGTAAGCGGCCAAGCCAGCGCTGAAACAACAGATCGGCTTGTGTCCGGGCCTGATACACCAGTGTGACAGGGCGGCGCAGTCGCAGCGCCTGCAGGGCCATGGCCAGCATCGGCGTAATACCGACACCTGCCGCAATCAGCACCAGTGGCCTGCGACTGCGGCGCAGCACAAAATGGCCTTTTGGCACACTGGCTTGCAGTAAATCACCGACCCGGACTGTGTCGAACAGCCTGCTGCTCAGGCGTCCGCCGGTTTCGGCTTTGATCACCAGCCGGTAAAAATGATGATGTCGGCAATCCTGCGCCAGTGAATAAGCCCGGCTGACAGTCTGACCGCTGGCATCAATGCCAAACAGCTGAATATGCTGACCAGCCTGCGCCTTTGGCAGCTTCTGGCCATCAGCGGCGACCAGCGTCAGCTGCAGATAACGGCGCTGCCGACGGACGCGGCTGACCCGCAGCGTTAAAGCCGGCTGATGCAGTGTTTGCGCCCGCCTGTGTTGCAGCCATTGCAGACTGGTATTCAGGCCCCGGCAGGCTGGTAATATCAGGATCAGAACCAGGGCAATATAAAAAATCATTGGAAAAACCATTTAATATCAGTGTGTTATTGGCAATGTGTCGGCCAGCGTCAGATCGGCATCATA
>CBFGPY010000617.1:0-2476 GCA_965650755.1 uncultured Chromatiaceae bacterium
GTGGTGACTGTAACTGTAAGGAGATAGTCAGCTGATTAGCTACAGGCGTTAACTTGCTCCTGTCTTCACATGCGCTAATTGCAAAGACCAGCCCTGCTAATACCAGCAAACGAGCGTAATTCATCAAACCTGTCCTTGGGGTAGATAACATTCAGTGCTGAAATAGTTAACATTTTCATAGCTTGTTGGCAAGCATATCGCAGGCAACGAAGTGCCTGCGGTCCTGCTGTTTTGGTTGACGTTAGATCGCCTGCACGGTACTCAGCGCCTGCGGATTAAATAACCGCGCCGGCAAAGATTGCGGTGTCACCACATCGTAGTGCAACACCGTCACGTCTTTGCTGTGCATCCGGTCCAGCAGCTCCATCGCGACCACACGCGGCGCTGCACCGGCGCTGCTGCGAACAAAACGGGCAGATTTGGCCTGTTTGCCCGATGGCAGATAAAACTCAGCGCGCAGCGGGAATTGATCGGTGCTGCTGACCCAGAGTTCAATGCGTTGATAGCTCAGGCCTTCGCGCTTGGCCTGCAGGCTGAGCTGAATGCCTTCACTTTGTTCATCCGCGGCGATGAGCTGATAATCCTGTTGCCAGTTCAGCGTCGCCACATCACCGCTGGACGCTTCGCCCATCAGCTTTTGCAGCGGCGTGATACGCAGCGCGCGGCGGCTGCCTGGCAGTTGCAGCCAGAATTGCTGGTCCTGTAATAACACTTTTTGGCCCTGACTGGTGCCGCCGGTGAAAATCACCAGTGACTTGCGATCTTCCCCCGACAACAGCTGATACGGCTGCATTTTTTCGCTGCGACCGGCTTTAATGGTTTCAATCCGCCCATACAGCACAAAACTTTGCTGTGGACCGCGAAACTGTTCGGCGGTTGCCAGATATTGCTGCGCCTGCGGCATTGGTAATTCAGCTGCAGCGGCACTTTGCAGTAACAGGGCGCACAGAGAAGCGACGAAAAAATTCAGAGTTTTTTGCATGTTCAAATCCTTTATTCTGGGTGACTGGATATAGCTTAAAGGCTTCATTGCACAGACGCAGAGCGGGCCGACCAAGGGTCAATTGGCGCGCCAGACTGTTGCCGGTTGCGCCAGAATGTGATTCCCAGACTGTGAGTCCCAAACTGTCTGTGACTCCATCGACTCAAACAAACCCTAACGCTTCCACCAGCGGCTTACGGGCGGCGCTCAGACTGGCTTTTAATGCGAACAACATACAAACCACCATCAACACCAGCGCGGCATAGAGCGTCAGTTCAGCGCTGAAACTGATCATCAGCGGATAACCCTGACTGGAACCCGGTGGCGGTGGCATCATCACTTTAAACTGGCGCAGCAATTCACAGCACAGCAAGGTCGACAGGGTAGCGGCGACGGCGCTGAAGGCACCTAACAGCAAGGCTTCCAGTACGAAGTTACCGACGATGCGGCTGCGGCGCTCACCAAGGGCCGCCATAGTGCCAATCTCCCGGGTGCGCTCCGTCACTACTTGCGAAATACCATGGCCGACGGCGAATAACACCAGCAATAACATCAGGATACCTAGCGTGCCGAAGATGCGGTTGTACAGGTCACGCACCGCTTTAAACACAAAAGCGCGGTCTTGCCAGGGCGTGACTTTCGTCTGCGTTAATTCGGTCTGTAGTGCGGCTGCCAGTTTGTCTTGTTGCTCGTCGTGCAGCAGATAGATATTCAGTTCGCTGATTTTGTCGCTTTGCAGCAATTGCTGGCCGGCTTTGATTGGCAGATACAACTGGCGTTTGTCCAGATCCGGCACGCCGGTAGAGAAGATCCCAACCACCACCACATCTAACGCATTGAGCGCGCCTGTGCTGGTGGCGGACATCAGGCTCAGTTCACTGCCGACTTTGGCTTTTAAAATAGCCGCCAGGCCCTCACCAATCAGCAGCGGAATATTGTCGTCGCTGTTGCTGAGATAGGCCGGCGGTAATACGCCGCCTGCTTTGACTTGCAGGAACGGGCCTTTTAACTGGAATTCGCTGCCATCGACACCACTGCCGAGGAAAATCGTCGATTTTTCACCGTTGGACACCAGACCGGAAAACTGTAAGCGCGGTAATACCGCTTTGACATCGTCACGTGCCAGTAGCCGCTTTTCCAGCGCCGGGTCGCGTTGGATGCCATGTTGCAGCGGCACATCTTCGTTATCGAGAAAATAATCCGGGTGGCTTAGCGTCAGATGGCCTAAATCGCGTGCAGCTTTTTCGGCGAGCGACTGATAGGTAAACAGGGCAAAACCGGCCCCTAACAACACAGCGGTCATGGCGGCGCTGCAGACCAGCCCGGTGAACAGCGTGCGGCGGCGATGGCGCCATAAATTTAAACAGGCAGCATGCAACATGATGATTCTCCTCGGATCTGTCGACGTTCAGTGATTTAACTGGCGCGGCGTGCTGGGTTCAGCTGTTGTGGTTGATTGTCCACCAGCACGCCGTCTTTGAGGGTTAACAACCG
>CBFGPY010000618.1:0-2468 GCA_965650755.1 uncultured Chromatiaceae bacterium
TGCCCGACGGCTCGATTTAGCGGCGCAGTGGATGGATGAAGCGGCGGTCGCCACTATCCATGGCTGGGCCAAGCGTATGCTGAATGAACATGCGTTTGCCTGCGGCAGTCAGTTTGAGCATGATTTGGTCACAGACCAAAGTAGTCTGCAGCAGCAGGTAGTGATGGATTACTGGCGTTCAGAAATTTATCCGTTACCGCTGCCGCTGTTTGTGCGCTATCAGCAAAGTTTTGCCAGCCCGGAACAACTCTGGCAGGCCTTGTTACCCTTGTGGCAGGAACCACTGGCCGCACCGTCACAGCCCTTAGCCGTGTTATTGGAGCAGGAGATTAACGCACGCCGCGAACAGTTGGCGGTGTTAAAAACGCCGTGGCGTCTGTGGATTTCTGAGCTTGCTGCACTGATAGAACAAGGCCGGGCAGCTGGCCATACCAACAACACGAAACTGCGCGCCGATTATGTGGCGAAGTGGCTGCAAGGCCTGACCGACTGGTGCGAAGATCCGGCGCTGATTTGGCCGGATATCGGCAAAGGCCTGGAACGGCTGACTCCGGACGGCATGGCAGAAGCATGGAAAGGTCCGGCACCACAGCATCCGGCCTTTGACGCTATGGCGGCTTTGCCACAGGCGTTGACCGATTTACCTGATGTCAGTTTTACCTTGCGCCTGCATGCACTGGCGCAGGTACGCCAGCAATTTGAATTATTAAAACAACAAAGAGCTGAGCTGGGTTTTGACGATCTGCTCAGTCAGCTTGATACTGCGCTACAAGGTGATAACGGTGAAGCGCTCGCCGCCATCATTCGCCAGCAGTTCCCGTTGGCGCTGATTGATGAATTTCAGGATACAGATCCGCTGCAGTGGCGTATTTTCAGCCGGATTTATCAGCCAGAAGCGCAGCGCGATGACAGCGGCCTGCTATTGATTGGTGATCCGAAACAAGCGATTTATGGTTTCCGTGGCGCCGACATTTACACTTATCTGGCGGCGAAGCAACAAACCCGTGGCCGGCACTTTTCGCTTGGCACTAATTTTCGTTCGACAACAGCGATGGTCGAGGCCGTCAATCAGCTGTTTTTGCATGCCGAACAACGTGACAGTGGTCAGGGCGCATTTTTATTTCGCGACCAGCCAGAGTTGTTGCCCTTTCTCCCGGTGCAGGCCAAAGGACGGGAGGAGCAACTGGTGCTGGATGCGAAGCCGCTGCCGGCGCTGCAATGGCTGCCATTGGACAGCAGTGAAAAACCGCTCAGCAAAGCCGCGTATTTAAGTCAAAGCGCCCGGCAATGTGCCTGGCAGATTGTCAGTTTGTTGCAGGCTGCACAGCAAAAACGCTGTGGTTTTTTAGCGCCGGATGGCGTGCTGACACCGCTGCTGCCGGCTGATATCGCAGTGCTGGTGAACAATCAGCAGGAAGCTGATGTTATCCGCGCTGAACTGGCGGCGCTTGACGTGCGGGCGGTATATCTGTCGGATAAAGGCTCGGTGTTTGACAGTGCGCTCGCTGGCGAATTGTATTTATGGCTCTGCGCCTGCGCCGAGCCGCGCCATGTCGGCAAACTCAGAGCTGCGCTCGCAACACCGGCGATGGGTTGGACTTATGCGCAATTGCTGGCGCTACAACAGGATGACTGGGCGCTGGAGCAAATGCAGCTGCGGTTTATCGGCTATCAGCAGGTGTGGCGCATTCAGGGCGTGTTGGCGCTGGTGCACCGGTTGTTGCAGGATTTTGCGCTGGTGCAGCAATTGGCGCGCCGGCCTGATGCGGAGCGCCAACTCACTGATTTATTCCATTTAGCTGAATTACTGCAACAGGCGGCCCGGCAGCTCGACGGCGAAGCGGCATTGTTGCGTTATCTGCAACATCATTTGCAGGGCGACGGTGAATTGGGTGCAGATGCACTGAAACTGCGGCTGGAATCGGATGAAGCCCTGCTGAAAATTGTCACTATCCATAAATCCAAAGGGCTCGAATATCCGCTGGTGTTTTTGCCATTTTTACTGGCCGCGCGTGAACTGGATGCAAAAAAACTACCTTACAGCTGGCATCAGGTGGATGGTTCGCGCCAGCTCGCGACCCGGTTTGATGAACAGAGTTTTGCCCGCGCCGAGCAGGAGCGGCTCGGTGAAGATTTGCGCAAACTGTATGTGGCGCTGACGCGGGCGCGCCATGGCTGCTTCGTCACGCTGGCGCCGCTGAAAGAGCGCAGCGCGCTCGGTTATTTGCTTAGTGCCGACGGCATGCTGGCGCCACAAACTCAATGGTTACCCGCAGCGTTCAGCGCCGGGCCGGCGTTTGCACTGGCCGCTTTGCAGTCAGAAGCACCAGCGCGCTTTGTGGCTGAATTCAGTGCAATACAAAATCCACCACAAAGCGCTGTTGTTGATGGTTTTGAACAACAGGGGATTGCAGCAAGGCCTTTTTGGCAGATCAGTAGCTACAGCGCATTGACGACATCGGGACAAC
>CBFGPY010000619.1:0-2448 GCA_965650755.1 uncultured Chromatiaceae bacterium
GTATCCATAAAAATTTTCAGCAGATGAATTGAGGAAATGGTCACAATAGAGGCCGCAACTTTGTTTTTCAGTGAACCGGAGTCGACTGTCCCCAGCCAGTTCAGCTTTTCGGCAGATTCATCAATATCTAACCGGGAGACAAAATTTTCATAACCGGAAAACATCACCATCACAATCAGCCCGCCAACCAGCGCAATATCGATCATCGACAGCACCACCAGAATCAGATCCGCTTCTTTGGTCTGCAAAATGTTGGGCAGCAGGTGAAAAATTTCCTGAAAAAATTTAATACCAAGCGCAATCAGCACCAGACTGAGGCCAAGATAAATCGGTGCCATCAGCCAGCGGCTGGCGTACATCAGGGATTCCAGCTGTTTTTCCATCAATATTGCTCTGCTTGCAAGGGTGACTATCCGGAAGATTTGGGGGTACGGCGGCTTTTTTTCAAGGTCTGACGTTTTTCTGCGGCAGGGACTGTATTTTCGCGACGGATTTATCGCACAATGCGGGCCATACCTGCCAACTAATGGAGTCTGCCCCGTATTGCCTGCGGGTCAGCGTCAGCAAGGAAATTACCGATGAAAAAAACTGTGCTTGTGTTGTCTGTCGGATTGGCTCTGACTGCAAACGCAGAAGAAGGCATGTGGCAACCTCACCAGTTGCCGGAACTGGAAACCATCTTAAAGGCCAAAGGCCTGCAGATTGACGCCAAAGCAATCGCTGAATTAACCGCTTTTCCAATGAATGCGGTGATTAGCCTCGGTGGCTGTACTGCGTCATTTGTGTCAAAACAAGGTCTGGCGCTGACCAATCATCATTGTGCCTACAGCAGCATTGCGCACAACAGCACAGCGCAGAACAACCGCATCGAACATGGTTTTTTAGCCAAGACCCAGACCGAAGAATTGCCGGCAGCACCCGGTAGTAAAATTCTGGTCACCGAAGCGGTCAGTAACGTCACGCAGCAAATCAAACAAGAACTGACACCACAGCTGCAGGGCAAAGACCGTTTTGACAAAATCGATCAGTTGCGTAAAGAACTGGTGGCGGAATGTGAAACCGCAGCGGGTTATCGTTGTGAGGTGTACAGCTTTCATGGCGGCCTCGAATACTATCTGATTAAACAGCTGGAGATCCGCGACGTGCGGCTGGTTTATGCGCCAGCCGATGGTGTCGGCCGTTTTGGCGGTGACATCGACAACTGGATGTGGCCGCGCCATACCGGCGATTACTCGTTTTACCGTGCATATGTTGGTAAAGACGGCAAACCGGCGGACTACAGCGTCGAAAACGTGCCTTTTGTGCCGCCAAGTTCGTTAAAGGTGTCAGCCAAAGGTGTGCAGGCCGGTGATTTTGTCATGGTGCTGGGTTATCCGGGCCGGACGAACCGTTATAACACTGCTTTTGAAGTGAAAAACCAATTCACGACCGTGTTGCCGGCGGCGAAACAATATCGTGAAGAGGCAATTGCGCTGATTAAACAGCATGCTGCTGAAGGTTCAGAGACCCGGATTAAATACGAATCTATTTTGGCCGGTCTTGCCAACTATGCGAAAAACTATGACGGCATGATCCAGACTTACCAAAAAGGCGGCACTCAACGACAAAAAGATGAATTTGAGGCTGTCCTCAACCGCTGGATTGACGCAGAACCGTCCCGCAAAGCCAAATACAAACCAGCCTTGCTGAGCCTGCAGCAATTGCTTGAAGCGGATACCGCAACACAGCAACGCGATTTGGTTCTGAATTATTTTGGCTACGCGCAGTTATTCAGCACGGGCCGTAAACTGTACCGGCTGGCGCTGGAACAACAAAAACCGGATGAAGAACGTGAAAGCGGCTATCAGCAACGTGATTTGGAACGTTTTAAAGCCGGGCTGAAACGGATGTCGCGCAGCTATGACAGTGCGGTTGATCTGGAAATCGCGTTCCATTTCCTCAAACATTACGCGACTTTGCCCAAGCCGCAGCGCCTGGCAGCATTTGACCAATATTTTGGCATCGCAGAGGCATTTGACGAGGCTGCAGTGCGTACCCGTCTGACTCAGATATATCAGACCACGCTGCTCGGCGATGAAATCGAACGGTTGGCATTGATAGGCAAGACGCCGGATGACCTCAAAGCCAGCACGGATCCGGCGGTACAGTTTGCTGTGGCGATGGCTGAAACTGATTTAGCACTTGAGGATGCGCAAAAGACTCTGCAGGGGAAACTGGCGGTGGCACGGCCTAAAGTGATGGAAGCGGTGATTGCTTTTAACAAAGCCAGTCAAAAACCGGTCTATGCCGACGCGAATGGCACCTTGCGGGTCACTTTTGGCGAAGTCAAAGGCTATGAACCGCGCGACGGTGTGGCATATCAGCCGTTCACTACTGTCAAAGGCATCAGCGAAAAACAGACAGGACAAAGCCCATTTCAGGCGCCAGCACCACAGCTGGCCGCTATTG
>CBFGPY010000620.1:0-2447 GCA_965650755.1 uncultured Chromatiaceae bacterium
ACGACCTTCGGGTTATGAGCCCGACGAGCTACCAGGCTGCTCCATCCCGCGTCCGAAAATTACATCTGAGCAGTAAATGTAATCTATTGTTTTGCAATGATTTAGTTGGTTGCGGGAGCCGGATTTGAACCGACGACCTTCGGGTTATGAGCCCGACGAGCTACCAGGCTGCTCCATCCCGCGTCCGTCATTGCGGGGCGCATCTTATTGCTTTTAGAATTTGATAGCAAGCAACAATTTACAGAAAGATGGCGTTCACGCACTGACTGCTGGTTTTATCAGCAGCTTGTATTTTAAAGCAGCGAATTGGCGGTTTGGCACTGCGTAACCGCTGGCAAAAACCAAATTCGGCAGCTGCCCGGCAGCAACTTCTGATATACTTCGCGCAATTTTTTTGTGTGGAAAATTTTATGTTGCAATTCTGGGCGTTAACCTCCAAAGGCGTTGAAGAAGTCCTGGCCAGTGAACTGACCAGCCTCGGCGCTACCGTCAGTAAAGTCAGCCTTGGCGCTGTGCGGTTTGAGGCAACGTTAGAGCAGGGCTACCAAATCTGTTTATGGTCGCGCCTCGCCACCCGGATCATGCGCCAACTCGACCAAATTTCTATTAATGAGCAGTCAGATGTCTACAAGGTAGCCAATGAGTTGGACTGGACCACTCAGATGGACCTGCGCCAAAGCCTCGCAGTCGAATGCGTTGGCAAACACGCCACTATAGATAACAGCCAGTTTGGTGCCATGCGCGTCAAAGATGCCATCGTTGACCAGTTCAGAGCAAAATTCGGCGAACGGCCGGACGTTAGCCGCCTGGAACCTGATGTGCGGTTTCAGCTACGGATGGAACGTCAGCATTTTTACTTCTTAAAAGATTTCTCTGGCCCGTCGCTGCATCAGCGTGGTTACCGGAAAGAGCAGGGCGAAGCACCGTTAAAAGAACAGCTGGCAGCGGCGATGCTTATTCGCTCCGGCTGGCAGTTTGAGCAACCATTAGTCGACCCGTTTTGTGGTAGCGGTACTTTATTAATTGAAGCTGTGCTGATGGCGCGGCAATTAGCACCGGGCCTCAAGCGCTTGAAGTTTGCCTTTGAAAACGACGGCGATTTTGACGCTGCGTTGTATCAGGAACTCCGGGCCAAAGCGCTGGGGCAACGGCGCGCTTTGGCGCCTACAGCCAAATTTATCGGTTTTGACACAGACTCACGCCAGTTAGACAAAGCACGCCAAAACGCCGCCCGTGCCGGAGTGGCGGAATTTATCGAATTTAGAGCGGGCGATGCCACCACTTTAGACGCCGTCGGCACCCAAATCCCTGGCGTAGTGATTTGTAACCCGCCATATGGTGAACGTCTTGGCGATATCCCTTCGCTCATTCCGGTCTACAGTGAATTCTCCGTGCGCCTGAAGCAACACTATGCCAACTGGCGGCTGGCAATTATCACCAGCAATACCGATTTACTGCGCTCGCTGAAACTGTCCAAACTCAAATCGTACAAGTTTGCCAACGGCCCGCTGGACTGTGAATTCAGCTTGTTTGACCTGACGGAAAAACAAGTACAAATCACCAGCAAAACGCCATCGATGTTTTTTGCCGAAAGCGAATCCTTTGCCAACCGGCTGAAAAAGAACGTGAAACAGCTGGAAAAGTGGGCCAAGCGCGAACAAATCAGCTGCTATCGCCTGTATGACGCTGACATTCCGGAATATAACGTCGCCGTCGACTGGTATGACGGCGAAGTGGTGATCCACGAATATGCGGCACCGGCCAATGTCGACGAGCAAATTGCGCAAAAACGGCTGTTTGATATCGTCAATTTGGTACCGCAGGTGCTGCAGGTGTCAACCGACGCCATAGTTCTGAAAGTCCGTGAAAAGCAAAAAGGCAAAGAGCAGTATCAGGCACTGGCCAAAGCCGGCCAATACAAAACGGTCAGCGAATACGGCGCCAAATTCCTGGTGAATTTACGGGATTATCTCGATACCGGCCTGTTTTTAGACCACCGGCTGACCCGGCGCAGCATAGCGCAACAAGCCAAAGACAAAGCAGTACTGAATCTTTTTGCCTATACCGGTTCCGCTTCAGTCCACGCCGCACTCGGCGGTGCCCGTAGCGTGACTACTGTTGATATGTCCAACACTTATCTGGACTGGGCCAAACGCAACTTTGCGATAAATAATCTCGCCGGCAAACAATATCAGTTTGTGCAGGCCAACGTGCTGGAATGGCTGGCTGATTGCAAAAACCAATTTGAGTTGATTTTTGTCGACCCACCGACTTTTTCGAACTCCAAGCGGATGGAAGATACCTGGGATGTGCAGCGTGACCACGTGAAGCTACTAACGATGATCAGCAAGCTGGTGGCGCCTAGCGGTAAAGTGATTTTCTCCAATAACAAACGCAAGTTTAAAATTGACCGCGCAGCTCTTGAAGCGGCCGGCTGGTTGATTAAA
>CBFGPY010000621.1:0-2446 GCA_965650755.1 uncultured Chromatiaceae bacterium
CGGGCAACTTCCTGCAAACCAATCTGGTGCACCTGCTGCGGCGTCATTTTTAACGTGGTGTAGTGTTCCAGACGATTCTGGTAATAGGCGGCACCGTCTGGCAACGCAATAGCAGCAATATTGTCACGGGCGCCAGGAACATATTGGGTGGTGAAAAAATCCAGATATTGCTGATAAACCGGCGTAATTTGCTGACTGATCAAGGCATTGGCCTGTTGTTGCAAAGCCTGCCAGCGTGCAGGCTCAATCCCGGCCGGTTGTTTCAGCAGCGGCCGGTAAAACGGGCTTTTGTGCGGATCTGTGGTGATAAAAGATTTAATACTGTCTTCGTAGCCGGCTAACACAGCTTTAGGCTGGGTATAACCTTTGGCCAGCCCCTGACGCATCCATTCCATCTGTTGTTGCATATACAATGGCAGTGCAGCCAATTTTTCCAGATATGTCTGCAGGTCATTTTCAGTTTTAACTGACGACATGTTCAGCATAAACAGCACGTCGCTGTGAAAACCGGATTCAGCTGTCAATGGCATGTAATGCGCACCAAACCGGTACTCATCAATGTCGTTCTGTACGCGGTACTGCAATATTGCAAAGTTTATTTTTTGTTGTTCAGACAAACTGCTGACATTGGTTTTATTGAGTTCAGTCAACAACACCAAACGTTGCTGCTGCGCTTTTTCCAACGCTGCTGCCGACATATCAGGTAAACCAGACTTGGTGTTGGTCTGCACCTTTTCAACACGCTGCCACCAGTCGTCAGCAAAGCGGTCAAAATCTGCAGACGGCGTAACAGTTTGCTGCGCGCAGGCCATCAAAGCAGCACAACACAGCGAAACCAATAATTTTTGTTTCATTTCTGGCAATCCAAATGGCTATATGACAGCACTGATTGTATACAAATCTGCACGTCGCTCAGTCGCTAACCGGCTCAGATTTCTGCTTGTTGAGCGGATTTTATTCGCCTACCCCGCTCCACAAACCACCACGTTTAGACAAATATCTGAATAATCAGAAAAAAATCAATTAATGCCGCAAAAAAGGCTTGGCGGCTTCGGGTTGTCCCGTTATTTTAGGTATGACAGCGTTGTAATTTCTTACGCACGCTTGCGTTGGCATGGCTTTTCCGTAACATATCGGCCTTAAGTTACGCTAAGTCTATGCAGTATCCATTGGAGTTTTACTTGGCATGATGTATCAGGACTCAATCGAGCAAGCCAGCGAGAAGGCGGCGTTAGCCATTGCCTTCCTGCAACGGCATCGTTTGGCCGCCCACCCGGTAAACTTCACTGTTGCCTACGAATATATCAGCGGTGTGATCGCTGAACTTTGTCAGGCCATCGAAGACAAGCTGAGCGCCCGCATTCCGTTTGACGATTTTGTCATGACGGAACTGTACAGTAATTACATAGTCCCGACAGGCCGGCAAAACGAAGAGATGATTGCCGCTGTTTACAAGATGGTCAGTGCGCTGAATCAGCAGTCCGAGCAGGCCGGCGAAGCCATTCACGACTATATCGATGTACTGGACCATAGCCTGGTTGCGCTGAAAACCGATACGCCAGTGCAGGCGCGGGAAACCATCAGTCGTATCTTATCCGCCACTTACGAACTCAAAGCCAGTCAGCAGAAATTGCGTGACCAGCTGATGAAATCCAACGATCAGAGCTATCAGCTGCGCGCTGAACTGGAACAGTTAAAACGGGAACGTCATGTTGATGCGCTGACCGGCCTCTACAACCGGCTGGCCATGCAAGAGCATATTGACCAGTGGCTGGCTGAAAATCCGCACCGACGTATCGCCGCAATTGCCGTCGATCTGGATCACTTCAAGCAGTTTAATCAGGATTACGGCTACAACATCGGCGACGTGATCCTGTCGAAAGTGGCAAAGAAAATCAGTGCTTATGTACAGGAAAGCGGGCTGCCGGTCCGTGCCGGTGGTGAAGAATTCCTGATTTTGTTGCCGGATGTCGACCTGCGTACCGCCAGTGAAATCGCTGAACAAGTGCGGCGCGGTGTAGAAAAACTGCGTTTTGTGTCATCACGCAGCAAAAAAGCGTTACCGAAAGTCACGATTTCGCTCGGCGTAGCTTTATATCAGGCGCAGGAAAACTGGCATCAGTTTTTAGCCAGGTCTAATCAGGTGCTGAGTGTGGCGAAAAAACGTGGCCGCAACCAGGTTGCCACCGAAGCGATGCTGTAAAGCCGCCGAATGAGTGCACCGCTGCTGAAAGATTTATTAGATCTTGCCTTATTGCAACGACTGGCAGTCGCCGTCCATCAGCACCATCCACGCTTCGCCGCCGACCTTTTTGTCAACTCGCTCTGGAACGCTACTTACGCCGAACTGAGCCTGAAACAGCGGGTACGGCGCATTGCCACCGCTTTGTATCAACAGCTTGATTTACCTTTTGCCGACTGCTGCGAGGTACTGAAACCGGTCAGC
>CBFGPY010000622.1:0-2441 GCA_965650755.1 uncultured Chromatiaceae bacterium
TATCAATATGTTATTATGCTTGGTAAGAGCTCATGGGGCCTTGCCTGCGAAACACTGGTCAATACGGTTTCCCTAGAACAAGATGATGTGAAATGGCGGTCCTCCGAAGGCAAGCGCCCTTGGCTCGCCGGATTAATCAAGCAGCATATGTGTGCGTTGTTGGATGTTGACGCCTTGATTGCCTTGCTGGCAAAAGGTGCAGCGAGTTCTGACTGAACGCTGAGAATGAATCAGGTAGAGGAGCGTTAAATGAGTAATTTACTGGCCCAGTCCGGCAAAGGCAAAGAGAGCACTGATCAGGTTCTGCAATGGGTAACCTTTAAGCTGCAGGAAGAAACTTACGGTATTAACGTAATGCAGGTACAGGAAGTGTTGCGTTATACCGACATCGCGCCGGTACCGGGTGCTCCGATGTACGTATTAGGCATTATTAATCTTCGTGGCAATGTCGTGACTGTTATTGATACCAGAGCCCGTTTTGGTCTGCCGCCATCAGATGTTACTGAAAATAGTCGCATCGTGATTATCGAAGCCGACAAACAGGTCATTGGTATTCTGGTTGACAGCGTCGCTGAGGTGGTTTATCTGCGGGCTTCAGAGATTGATACCGCGCCAAATGTTGGCACTGATGAAAGCGCTAAGTTCATTCAGGGTGTGTCAAACCGCGATGGAGAGCTGCTGATTCTGGTTGACCTGAATAAACTGCTCACCGATGAAGAGTGGGAAGAAATTACCAGTATCTGATGATTATCCTGTGACTTTGTCTTTTGAATTACTTGTTTTGTTGACGGTACCGGCAGCCTGCGTGCTGCTGGTTGTTTTTGTGCTATGGCAACACAAAATCCAACGAGAAGAACGCATAGCGCAAAGCCTGCAGCATCAACTGGCTTTGGAGCAACTCAAACTGCTGAATGCTGAAATTGAAGAAATCCGCGCAGGATTTATCGGCATAGGGCAACGCGTGATTGCGCTGGAGCAGCAACAACAATCCTTCAGTGTACAGCTGGCTGAAGTCGCCGAAAGTCAGGCACAGATTGCTGAACAACAGCAAAAAATTGATATGTTTGATCCGGATTCCAAGTTGTATAACAGGGCAATGAAAATGGTCCAGCTTGGCGCGCCGCTTGAAGAGGTCATGCGTGAGTGCGAGCTACCGCGCGCTGAAGCTGAACTGTTATATAACCTGCATAAAACTTAAATTCAGCCGTTTTTTCTGGTCTGTTGCCTATTTGTTGCCATTCATTAACCGAAGATTGCCGCTTTTTCTGCAGATCCTTCAACTCCCCGGCTGCCGCCCCTAGGCGCAGCGCCACAGTTTTGTTAAGCTAACTGCCATTTTTGGTAAGATCGCAATGGAATCCGCAGATGATTAAAGTCCTGAGTGTCTTTGGTACCCGCCCTGAAGCCATAAAAATGGCACCACTGGTCAATTTATTAAAACAAGATCCGATGATTGACAGTCGGGTATGTGTCACAGGCCAGCACCGCGAGATGCTTGATCAGGTTCTGAAGCTGTTTAACATTGTGCCAGAATATGATTTAGCCATTATGAAAGCAGGGCAGGACTTATACGATGTTGCGACCAGCATTCTGTTGAATATTAAGCCGGTTTTGCGTGATTTTCAGCCGGATATCGTCTTAGTCCACGGTGATACCAGTACTACTTTTGCCGCAGCACTGGCTTGTTATTATGAAAAAATAGCTGTCGGCCATGTCGAAGCCGGGCTTCGGACAGGCAACATTTACAGCCCATGGCCAGAAGAAGCCAACCGGCGTCTGACCGGTGCTATTACCACATTGCATTTTGCTCCGACAGCAACCTCCCGCGATAATCTGCTGCGCGAAAATACGAGCCCGGCTCACATCGAGGTGACCGGCAATACAGTGATTGACGCGCTGCATCAGGTCGTAGCCAAAATTGATGCTGACCAGACATTAAGTCAGCAGTTTGCCAGCCAATTCCCTTATGGACAGGACGGTCGCAGGTTGATTCTGGTGACCGGCCATCGCCGCGAAAGCTTTGGTGCTGGTTTTGAAAATATTTGTGCAGCATTAAAAACTATTGCTGAGCAGTTCCCTGATTGCGATGTGGTTTATCCGGTGCATCTGAATCCTAACGTCCGCGAGCCGGTGTACCGCTTGCTGAGCAACAGCCCGAATGTGCATTTAATTGCGCCACAAGACTATCTGCCTTTTGTTTATCTGATGAGCCGCAGTTATCTGGTGCTGACGGATTCAGGTGGAATTCAGGAGGAAGCGCCATCCTTGGGCAAACCTGTGCTGGTGATGCGTGACACGACGGAACGTCCGGAAGCTGTCGCGGCAGGTACTGTCAAATTGGTTGGAACTGACCAGCAGGTGATAGTGTCAGAGGTGCACAAACTGATGACAGACCAGGCCTATTACGACAGCATGAGCTTTGCGCATAACCCTTATGGTGA
>CBFGPY010000623.1:0-2434 GCA_965650755.1 uncultured Chromatiaceae bacterium
CCGGTGATTTGGGCGGGAAACAATTGATAAAGATTTGATATTTTCTGGAAAAAGCAAAAAAGCAGCGATTTGCTGCTTTTTCTGCGTAGTTACAGCCCTGAACACCAGTTGTTGCTGTTTGGATCCAGAATATAAGCAATTTGCAGTTTTACCGCCTGCTTCACCAGATAATCTTTCAGGGCTTCGGCATTGCTGTCCTGCTGTTCGCGCCGGAAATCACCGGTCTGGTAGATAAGCGTCTGTTGATACTGCTGATTGCCGGTGGGTTGGAACATCAAGTAGCTATAGTGACCGGCGTCACGGCAGATGCTTTGTTCTTTGCCAAGAGTGTTATTACTGATTTTTTGACCCTGCAGCCACAGATTGTTCAGTTGGTCGGCTGCGATGGTCTGAACATATTCAAACCGGGCCGCTTCAAAAAAACGTGTCAGTTCAGCTTCGCTGGCAGTTGTGGTGTCGGGGAGGGCTGCAGTTGTCGCAGAAACATCAAAGTAATACAGATCACCATTGCCCTTGATCACAAAACCCCGGCTGGTTTTTGCCCAGGCATAGTTTTGATAAACCGCGGCAAACAAGTATTTACCAGGTTGAGACTGCTGGACAGGCGTCTGCGTGATGGCAACTTTTGCTATATCGCTGCCGCAGGCAGTTAACAACCCGATAATGCACACAGACATGAACCAAACCTTCATTTCGCACCCCCGTTATTTTATTGTCAGGGATAACTTAAACGGCGCGGGCGTTCAGCACTGTGATAATTTGTAAACAAATCGCTGCTATTTTTTCGACAAAAAAAAGCCGGTGAAAAACCGGCTTCTGCAGAGCAAAATCTGTGTACTTATTTTTTGCTGGCCAGATATGCCAGCAAATCAATCAGTTCCTGTTCCACGTTGTCCTGATTCAGACCGTCGAACTTCACTTTATATTTGCCGTTAACCAACAACATCGGCACACCGGTCAGCACTTTTTTCTCAGTCCAGTAGCTTTGTTGTTCTTTCATTTTGCTGGCTTCAGCTAATACCGGCATGCTGTTAAAGCCATTGTCAAAAGTCGCAGCGTCAAAGTTGTTTACCAGCAATAACGAACGGATATCGCTGTCTGAGCCAAAATTAGCGCGTTGTTTATGGATGTAGTTAAAAATCATTCCGGCAACTTCTTCACCTTTACCGGCATTGCGGCCAACCAGATAGGCTCTTGCCATACTGTTTTGCACTTCAGGCGGGCTGGCCTGCAGGAAATCGACATGGTTTTTTTCAAACTTAACGCCCTTCGGCAGGCTTTTCGCCAGTTTGTTTGCCAGCGGTTCAAATGCAAAACAATGACCACAATAAAACGAGAAAAATTCAGTTACAACAGGTGTCGCTGTCGCTGTGTCGGCCACTACTTCGTAGTGTTTGCCTTCGGTGAAGGTAGACGCAGCCTGACTGACCGTTGCTACGGCGAGACCTGCACAGAATAAAACGGATTTGAAGATCTGACGGTACATAACAATACTCCGTGCGCTTATGGTTTGCTCAGCAAGTGTTGAACTAAAGCTTTGAAATCCTGCTCAGTATTAGCCTGATCAAGCCCCTGATTGATGATTTTGTAACGGCCGTTGACGATAAAAGTAGGGACACCGTCCAGCACTTTGGCTTTTGCCGAATCAGCCTGGCTTTTTTGCATCAGCTTGGTTTGTGATTTCACTACAAAACTATTGATATCTTTGTCATACATGGTTGCATCCAAACCAGCCGCAACCACTACCGCCTTAATATCTGCAGCAGATGCAAATGGCTGATGTTTTACATGAATGTGTTCAAAAATCGCTTTGCTGACTTCGTCGCCTTTGCCTTTTGCTTTGGCCAGAATCATTGCCTGCGTTAATCCTGTTTGTATTTCCTGGCTGGCCTGGCCCATAAAATCAACATGGTACTTTTTAAATGCGGTGCCTTCCGGTAAAGACTTTTCCAGACTTTTCACAATTGGGTCAAAAGCAAAACAGTGTGGGCAATAAAACGAGAAATACTCTTTAACCTCTGGTTTAGCAGTACCCTGCTCGGCGATCACTTTATAATGTTTGCCTTCTTCATAAGGGCCGCCAACCGCCATGGCTTGTGGCACCAGACAAAACGCGAATAAAAACGACAACAGTTTTTTCATAGCAAATTCCAGTTAATCCGTTGAAAAGTCTCCGATGGCGCACAGCTTACACTGAAGCAATTTCTGCTGTATAGCCTCTGTAGGCGACAGCTTTCAGTAATAGTCCGGATACAGGCGCAGAGCCGGCAGCTGCAGGCGTTGTTGCTGTAGTTTTAACTGTGCCAGCTGCTGTTGCCAGTAGTCTTCCGTAGCAAACCAGGGGAAATGCAATGGAAAGGCCGGGTCTGGCCAGCGTTTGGCAAGCCACTGCATATATAAAATCTGCCGGCGGCAACGCAGCGGTTCAATCAGC
>CBFGPY010000624.1:0-2434 GCA_965650755.1 uncultured Chromatiaceae bacterium
TCGAGGTCAGGGTATGTCACCCCGTGAGCTTGACGACCTGCATAAAGGCCATATCACGGATTTTGCGCTTTATAGTCAGGACCAACGGCAATTTATTAGTGAAGTGGTGAAAGCGAAAACGCAATTACCGCTGAACCTGCTGGCGCATTCGATGGGTGGTGCTGTGGCTGTGCAGCTACTGGCGCAGCAGCCAGAGTTGTTTCAGCGTGCCGTGCTGACGTCGCCGATGATTGCGCCAAATGCCACAGTGGCCTTTTCTGAGCAGGATGGTTGTTATCTTGCTTCAGCATTTACCTGGACTTGTCCGGACTGTTATGCCGGGTTTGTGTCGCAGCCTTATCCACTTGATCAGACTTTTGCTGACAATATTCTGACCAGTTCAACGGCGCGTTATCAGCTGTTTCGTGATTTGTACAAACAGCAGCCACAATTACAGCTGGGTGGGCCTACCTGGTCCTGGTTGTCGCAGGCATGTGCTGTGGCTGAGCAAATGCCGCAGTTGGCGAGACAGATAAAAACACCGGTGCTGATGTTGCAATCCGGTGCTGAACAGGCCGTCAGCAACAAAGCGCAGCAACAGTTTTGTCAGGATCTTGGCCCACTTTGTACTGGTGGCCAGGTTGAGACATTTGCCGGTGCCAAACATGAATTGTTGTTTGAGGCTGATACGCATCGTGATCTAGCGCTTGAGAAAATCATGAGTTTTTTGGCCCAGGCCAAATAGCACAGGCAGTATGCAAGTTTTTGCTATGCGGCGAGAATGGTAAAATCCAGATAAAAAAAGAGCCAGCAATCGCTGGCTCTTTTCTTTTCCGGACAGGTTATTCCACCGCAGGAGGCTTCGTCATTGGTGCAACTGCAGACTGGCGGGCCGAGGCAGAGCCAGCAGTCCCTTCGACAGTTGCTTTGACTTCATATTGTACGCCTTGTGGCACCAGCGCCGGGCTGTCGTCAACCACAGCTACAGGTTTTGTCATAGTCGCAACCACCATATTGCCGTAACGGTTGGCTTTTACGGCCGGAGCTGGCGCTGCGACTGGTGCTTCTGGCTCCGCGGCGATAACGGCTGGTTCCACAGCGGCAGTGACAGGCTCTGGCTGCGCTACAGTCTCAACTGGTGCAGCTACTTCTGCAGCCGGCGCCACTGCTGTTGTTGCAGGCGCTTCAACTGGGGTAACTTCGGCAACTGGTGCTACAGTTTCTGTTGCAACAGTTTCGGTGACCGGTTCAGTCGCAACTGTGCTCGTAGCGCTCGCTTCTGCAGCATCTACAACTTTCGGCTCACGCTGACGTTGGCGGCGTGGTTTTGCCGGAGCAGCTTCGGCGACTGGCGCTTCAGCAGCAGCGTTTTCCGCAACGGCAGCAACTACAACGTCAGCGGTGTCAGCAGCAGTATTTTCCAGAGCTGGTGCCGCAGTTTCGGCAGCAATAGGTAAATCTAATTGCTGTTCGGTACTGACTACATCCTCTTCCGGATAACGGGCATCAACAGCATCATCGGTTTCACCTTGAAGTTGTTCCTTTTTGCGTTTTTGACCTGCGGCACGTAAGTGGCGCGGTGAGCGGCGGCTACGGCTGCGGTTTTCGCTGTTTGCGGCATCTGTATTTTCAGCCTGGCTGTCGCC
The DNA here is from genome assembly GCA_965650755.1 of uncultured Chromatiaceae bacterium. GTDB lineage: Bacteria > Pseudomonadota > Gammaproteobacteria > Enterobacterales > Alteromonadaceae > Pararheinheimera. Next base: position 1,626 of record CBFGPY010000624.1, read on the forward strand.
TGCTTCAACGTCGATGTCGGCGGTCACTGACTCTGCTACCGGCGCAGGCTTCAATTCTGCTACTGGCTGTTCAACCGGAGCTACAACCACGGCCACAGGCTCTGCAATGACCTGTAACTGCTCATCTGTAACCTGCTCTGCCTGTTGCTGTTTATCCAGACGTACAGACTTACGCATATTACGGCGCTGACGGCGCTCGGCTACTTTGCTGGATGACGGAACTTCATCATCTGCATCAACCACCGGAGCCGAACGTGGTGCTTTTTCGGCCTGAGGTTTTTTGTCCAGGCGTTCAGTACGCTCGCTGCGCTCTGGGCGCTCGGCACGTTCTGGGCGTTCAGCACGTTCTGTTCGTTCCGCTTTCTGTTCCGGACGGGCGTTGCGTGGTTTGTCATTACGATCCTGGCGTGGCTGACGGCCTTCGTTACGGCTGTCATCCTGCTCAGAGCGGCGCTTTTGACCGTCACGGTTGTCCTGACGGTTATCAGTGCGGCCATCACGATTATCGCGGCCACCACGACGGTTGCGGCTGTCGCGGTTATTTTGGCGGCGCTGTGGTGCTTCCGTTTTAACTTCTGGTTCAGGCGTTGCGGTGCCAAACAGCGATTTAAAGAAAGCGCCCACTTTTGCCAGCAAACCTGGTTCGGCAGCGACAGCAGCAACAGGTGCAGCTTCTGCTTTTACAGTCTGGGTTGCAACCGGCGTTGGCGTATCAGCCATTGAAATAGCGGCAATTGCCGGTTTTTCTTTTACCGCATCAGATACCGGATGGTACAGCGTATTGGTCACTGCAGGTGCTTTGACCAGGT
>CBFGPY010000625.1:0-2431 GCA_965650755.1 uncultured Chromatiaceae bacterium
CCACAGCTGGCCGCTATTGCCGCCGGTGATTTTGGCGCTTACGTCCATCCTGAGCTGAAAACAGTGCCGGTCAACTTCCTGAGTACTGTAGATACCACAGGCGGGAATTCAGGCTCGCCGACGCTGAATGGTAAAGCGGAACTGGTGGGCCTGCTGTTTGACGGTGTGATTGAGGGCATTATTGGTAATTATGCCTATGATCCGGCTCTGAACCGTTCTATCCATGTCGACAGCCGCTATTTACTGTGGCAGATGGAAAAGGTCGATGGCGCCACCAATCTGACGGCAGAAATGGAAATCGTCCGCGAGTAAGGTCAGCGCCGGCTCTGATTTGTGGAAAAAGGTGCCAATGGCACCTTTTTTGTGCAAAGTCCGGCCGATTTACGCTATGGGATGCTGACGCAATTGCAGTATGATAGGGCGCTTTTATCCTAGCCTTACTGTTAGAATTTGCTGGCATGTTATTAGATCAATCCTTATTCAACACACTGCTGGATGCGGCGGCGCAAAGCCCACGCCGGCGTGTTTTCAAAAATCTGCATCAGGATTTTGCTGAACCGGTGCAGCGTGTGGTCATTGCCATTCAACCTGACAGCTATGTGCCGCCCCACCGGCATGTTGAAGCGCATCAGTGGGAGTTGTTTGTTGTATTAGCCGGCAGTATCGATTTTTGTCAGTTCGACGATGCTGGCCAGCTGACGGCCCGCAGCACTTTAGTGGCTGGCTCTGCGCTGACGGGGCTTGAGCTTTCGCCAGGCATCTGGCACAGCATAGTTGCAGCCCCTGGTGGCGCAGTATTTCTCGAAGTCAAACAAGGCCCGTTTGACCCGGCTCAGCCGCGGTATTTTGCGCCTTTTGCGCCGACGGAACAGGACATACAGGCTGGTGCTTACCAAGCTTGGTTACGCACAGCACAGCCAGGCGCGCAAAGCCCTGCCTGGCAGGAGATGACGCAATGAAGTTACAACTGGTGATCCGCCGGGCGCCGGCCAAAGCGGCTTTGGAATGGTTAAAACAGGGCTGGTTACTGATGCGCGCCCAGCTGCTGTTATTGATGTTGTTCTGGCTGATGCTGTCGGTGTCTTTACTGGGGCTGGTGCATCCGCTGCTTGCGGTGGTATCAACCCTGCTCAGCCCATTCTTGATGGCCGGGTTTTATGACGGGATAGTCCGGGCGCAACAACAAAAACCGCTGACGCTGTCCACTTTATGGCAACCGTTAAAAGAAGGACTACACCGGGCGGCTTTTATCCGGCTGGCCGCATTGAATATTCTGTTTTCTATCCCCAGTCAGTTATTAATCCAGCAGCAGATGCCATTGTGGGAAACCGGTCAGGCCGATTTACTGGTTTTGTTTGCGCTGGTAGCCATGGCGGCTATTAATGCAATGTTATTTGCTTATGCCGTGCCGGTGATTTATTTTCTGCGCGAGCAGCGCTTGTGGCCGGTCCTGCAGGCCAGTTTTATGGCGTGCTGGCGCAACGTTCCGGCGCTGACGGTCTATGGTGTGTTGTCGGTGCTACTGGTGTTAACCGGCCCATTTACCATGATGATTTCGCTGATTCTGGTATTGCCATGGTTGGCGATTAGTTTTTTTCTGTCGTTCCGGGAGTTTTTTGTGCTGACACCGGCACGGCCGGATGAGGCGGCAGTGTTTGAAGTCTGAAGCTGAAGTCGTCACACCGCAGCAAGCCTGGCAACTCGCAATAGGTTTGCTGAGCCGGCGCGATCACAGCAGCCACGAGCTGCTGGAAAAGCTACAGCAACGCGGCGTCAGTGCCGAGCTTGCGCAAACGACTTTATTGCGTTGCCAGCAGGAGCAATATCAGTCCGACCAGCGCTTTGCCGAGATGTTATTGCGTCACTGCATCAGCAAAGGCCAGGGGCTGGCGGTACTGCGGCAATTAAGCCGGCAACACCGGCTGGCCAATGATTTATTACAACAGGCGCTTGATGACGCCGAACCCGATTGGTTTGAACTGGCACTTAGCTGCGCACAAAAGAAATTTGGCGCAGCAGCAGCCGGTTCAGACAAAGAAAAATTAAAACGGATGGCGTTTTTACAACGCCGTGGCTTCAGTTCCGAGCAGATCCGTTACGCATTACAACATTCAGATAGTTAGGACAGCAATTATGTACATGACCTCTGCGCAACTGCGCCGTGCTTTTCTGGACTTTTTTGCCAGTAAAGGCCACCAAATTGTCTCAAGCAGCTCATTAATTCCGGGTAATGACCCGACGCTGCTGTTCACCAACGCCGGTATGGTGCAGTTTAAAGATGTGTTCCTCGGCCAGGATAAACGCAGCTACAGCCGTGCCGTGACCGCGCAGCGTTGTGTGCGCGCCGGCGGCAAACATAACGACCTGGAAAACGTCGGTTATACCGCCCGCCACCATACTTTCTTTGAAATGCTGGGTAACTTCAGCTTTG
>CBFGPY010000626.1:0-2431 GCA_965650755.1 uncultured Chromatiaceae bacterium
CCCGATAGCGCTGCAGATAAACCTTAGCGACCAGTGCCCCTGAGCAAAAACGTGAGGTTTCACGCGAGATAGTCTGACTTAAGCCCAGGTCTAAAAGCAAAAACACGGTTTGAAGAGACGAAAACAAACCAATCAGGCCATAACTTTCCCGGCCCAACAAAGTCAAAAACAGTGGTAAGAGCAATATACCAATTAAAGCTACGTAAAGCTGACCAGCGTAACCTGCGATAAGATTTGTTTTTAATGTCATAGCAACTTGGCCGGCTGCGACAACTCCAGTGACGCTTCAAGAGCAAGCAACTGCTTTGATCGCGCTTTGCGCCAAACCGCAGGGACGCCGGCATAGATACCAAAGGCGGCACAATCCTGATTGACCAGACTGAGTGCCCCGACCGCAGCACCTTCCTGTAAGGTGACGCCGGGTAATATCACAGTGCCGGCACCGATAATCACATGACGCCCGATCAGCACAGGCGCATGCTGCACAGCTTTGTATGCGTCGGGGACCATCGGGTTGGTCATGGTCTCACCGGAGTAATCGTCGCTGGAGCTGTAGACAGAAACACGGGAGGAGATGTTGGCAAAATCTTCAATACGGATCGCCCCTGCGCCAATCAGGCTGGAATACACCGCAATGTGGATATAGTTACCAATAGTGATCCCGCCCTCACCGGCCGACAACACAGCAAAATCGTCAATACGGACATGATGGCCCAACCTTATCCGGCTACAACCATAAAAACTGGCTTTGTCTGAAATAAACACCGGATCGCCAACTTCGGCAAACCCCATCTCCAGCAGTTGTTGGCGGGATAACAGCGCCATATTCAGAGACTCTGCCGCACGTGCTGCGCGACATAACGAATTTCGGTATCCGTCAGATCGTAAAACAGTGGCAGACATAAAGTCCGGCTCGCATAGTCCGCTGCTACCGGACAAGGCGCAATACCCGGATACTGGTAATCTTTCAGCGTGTGCAGCGCCGGTGAAAAATACCGGCGGGCAGCCACCCCCTGAGTGGCCAGCGCAGCCAGTACCCGCTCCGACTGACTTTGACTTGCCAGCAAAATCGGAAAATAGGCACCGTTCTCGTTACCAGCCGCGTGCCATTGCGGCAAGCACACTACATCCTGTAACAGGTGTTTGTAGAGCTGATAAGCCGCCACACGTCTTGCCAGCACTTCGTCAATATTATCGAGCACAGCCAACCCCATTGCGGCGTGTACTTCACTCATTTTGCAGTTGATACCAGGGCCGGCAATACCAGTGTTACCTGATTGAATACCAAAATTGCACATTTGCTCAGCGGCGGCACAAGCGTCAGCATCACGAAACACCACTGCGCCGCCTTCAACCGTGTGAAACACTTTCGTTGCATGAAAGCTGAGCGTCGAAGCGTCGCCATAACTCAATACACTGCGCTCGCCCACTTTGATGCCAAAGGCATGTGCGGCATCGTAAATAACTTTGACATCGTGCTGAGCTCGCAGAGATTCAAACGCTTCCACATCACAAGGGTTACCATACACATGTACCGGTACCACGGCACTAACGCCTTGATGTAGCTGTTCCCGCACCTGTTCTGGTGACAAATTAAAACTAGCTGCGTCAATATCGGCAAATTCGGGCCTGATCCCTTCCCATTGCAACGAACTACTGGTTGCGATGAAAGTAAAAGGTGTGGTGATGGCACTGCCCCGAACCTGCAAAGCCCGATAAGCCACCTGCATGGCCAGCGTACCATTGGCGACCAGCAACAGATGTTGCACGCCAAGATAGTCCTGCAAACGGCTTTTTAATTCCTGCACTAAAGGGCCGTTGTTGGTCAGCCAATTATTGGCATAAGCCCGTTCCAAATAAGCCTGATACTGACCGAATTCAGGCTGATAGGGCCGGTTGACCGGAATGTTCATCACGCTAGCAATCCCCGCAGATAGACGCCGTATTCATTCTTCGCCAGCAATTCTGCCCGCGCCAGCAACTGACTGGCATTGATCCAGCCCTGATTAAAAGCAATTTCTTCCAGTGCCGCAATTTTGAACCCCTGCCTGTGTTCAATGGTCTGCACAAACATACTGGCTTCAAGCAAACTTTCATGGGTGCCAGTGTCCAGCCAGGCAAAGCCTCGACCGAGCATTTCCATCTGCAATTTACCCTGTTGCAGGTAAACCTGATTCACGCAGGTAATTTCCAGCTCACCGCGGGCCGATGGTTGAATAGCCTTGGCAATAGCACAGACCTGATTGTCATAAAAATACAAGCCTGTTGCTGCATAGTTCGACTTTGGCTTGGCCGGTTTCTCTTCGATCGACAGTACTCTCTGTTCCTCGTCAAATTCAACCACGCCAAACCGATGTGGGTCTTTAACCTGATAACCAAAAATAGTGGCTCCAACGCTGCGCGCCGCCGCTTTTTTGAGTTTCGGACTAAA
>CBFGPY010000627.1:0-2426 GCA_965650755.1 uncultured Chromatiaceae bacterium
CGCCGGTGCCGGTATGGTCGAGATTGATGACGTGGCCGGAGTTTTCGCCACCAATGCGCCAGCCTTTTTCCTGCAGCAATTCCATGACATAACGGTCACCAACCTTACTGCGTGCAAAAGGAATATCCAACTCAGCCAGCGCTAATTCCAGGCCCATGTTGCTCATCAGCGTACCGACGACACCACCGGTCAGGCGACCGCGTTGTTTTGCTGAGCGCGCGATCATATAAATAATTTCGTCACCATCGATTTGCCGGCCTAAATGGTCCACCATCATCACCCGATCACCATCGCCATCATAGGCGATGCCAAGATCGGCGCCGAGTTCAACTACAGCTTTTTGCAGATCATCAGTGTGCGTTGCGCCACATTTTTCGTTGATGTTCAGACCATTTGGTGTACAGGCAATAGTGTGCACTTCTGCGCCTAACTCACGAAACACGTTTGGTGCTATGTGATAAGTCGCACCATTAGCACAATCCAGCACGATTTTGTAACCACTCAACGACATGTGATTGGGCAGATGGCTTTTACAGAACTCAATATAGCGGCCAGATGCATCGTCGATGCGTTGTGCTTTACCGAGTTTCTCAGATGGTTCACACACCATCGGTTGTTCCAGTTCTGCTTCAATGGCCAGTTCAATATCATCAGCCAGCTTACTGCCGTCGCCAGAAAAAAACTTAATCCCATTGTCATAATATGGGTTGTGTGACGCACTGATCACGATGCCGGCTTCAGCACGGAAGGTATGAGTCAGATAAGAAACTGCTGGTGTTGGCATTGGTCCCAATAACCGAACATCGATACCTGCAGAGATTAAACCGGCTTCTAATGCTGTCTCCAGTAAATAACCTGAAATACGGGTGTCCTTGCCGATCAGTACCTTGCGGGTACCACGCTGCGACAATACCCGGCCGGCTGCCCAGCCCAATTTCATTGCAAATTCCGGTGTGATTGGAAACTCGCCTACCCGGCCACGTACACCATCAGTGCCAAAAAACTTCCTGCTCATTGAATTACTCCAGATTTGGTCGCGGCAACAATAGCTAAAGCATCTGCCGTTTCTTTGACGTCATGGACACGAACAATCTGTGCCCCTTGCATGGCGGCTATTGTGGCACAGGCAATACTGCCTGCCAAACGTTCTGACACGTCGCGCTGAAGTAACTGACCGATCATAGACTTACGTGACATTCCGGTCAGAACTGCATAACCGCTCCCAACAAACTCTGACAGCGCAGCCAGCAGCTGATAGTTGTGACTGAGGCTTTTACCAAAGCCAAAACCCGGGTCCAGAACAATTTGTGACGCCGGGATGCCGGCTTGCTGACATTGCTCTGCCCGCGAGATTAACCATTGCAGAACTTCACTGACCACATCCTGATATACAGGCTGATGCTGCATCGACCTGGGTTGCCCCTGCATATGCATCAGACAAACCGGCAACTGACTGGCAGCTGCTACTTCTAATGCGCCCTCTTCCTGTAAAGCCCGCACATCGTTCAGGATATCAGCACCGTGAAGCGCGGCCTGTCGCATCACCTCAGCTTTGCTGGTGTCGACAGAAATCACCAGGTCGGGAAATTTACGCCGGATTGTATTCAGCACCGGGATCACCCGCTGCAACTCATCGTCCAGCGTGACATCAGCAGCGCCAGGGCGGGTCGACTCACCGCCGATATCAATGATTTCAGCGCCGGCGGCGACCAATTCGCTAACCCGCTCTAAGCAAGCCTGTTCGCCACTAAATCGGCCGCCGTCAGAAAACGAATCCGGTGTGACATTTAAAATCGCCATCAGTCGGGTCTGGCGCAAATCCAGCCGACGCTGGCGCGGTAATAACAATTCCATCAGGACTCCAAACAGAAAACCCCGGCATGCCGGGGTTTTAATTGACCAATAAGGATTAACTACTGTGGCTTTCGCTTGGCGTTACGTCAGCAGTTGGTGTTGCTGTCGTTGTGGCACCACCTGAACCAGGTGCTTCAGGTTTTTTATCCTTCGGCTCCCAATGCTCTGGTGGGCGAACTTCCCGCCGGGCCATCAAATCATCAATTTGTTTTGCATCGATGGTTTCATATTGCATCAGACAATCTTTCATCGCATGCAAAATGTCCATGTTCTCTTCGATCAGCTGCTTTGCCCGCACATAGTTCCGGTCAATAAACTCGCGGATCTCCTGGTCAATCAGCTTCACAGTGTCTTCAGACATGTGTTTGTTTTTAGTCACAGAACGGCCAAGGAACACTTCACCTTCCTCTTCCGCATACAGCAATGGACCCAGCTTTTCTGAGAAGCCCCACTGCGTAACCATCTTACGCGCCAGATTAGTTGCACGTTCAATGTCGTTAGAGGCACCGGTGCTGACTGCTTCAGAACCGTAAATCAGTTCCTCTGCAATCCGGCCACCAAACAAAGAACTG
>CBFGPY010000628.1:0-2421 GCA_965650755.1 uncultured Chromatiaceae bacterium
ATTAAATTGCAAAGTACCGCCACCGCCTGCGGCCAAAGCATCAATCGCCTGTTGCAGCGCGGCTGTGACTTTAGTGCGGCCATCGGCAGCAACACCTAAGCTTTTGACCAGCACTCTTTTGCCTGCCGGCAATGCCGGTCTGTCGCTGCTTTTTTGCTGCTGCGCATAAAGTTGGGCAAATTGTGCCAGCCGGTTTTGCGGGTCGCTGCTCACTAACAAAGGTGCGGCAGCGGTGGCGGCAAGTGCCGATTGCAGAAAATGGCGACGGGTCAGCATCAGAGGGTTCCTTTGGTTTGACAAAGCGCTGCAGTAAAAGGCCCGTCCGGCAGGCGAAATTGCAGCGCGGGCTCGCCTTGAGGCGCGCCCTGATAAAAATCAGACGAAATAAACTGGGCACGGCTTTGCAGCGCGGCCTGAAAACGGGCTGGCTGTAACACATTGCCGTCGTCGCTTCTTGTACGCACCAACAGGCCCTGGGCTAGCGCAACGGCGATCTCAGCCTGCTGAGTCGCCGGGTCGTTCAGCACCCGAATGGCCGCTTCGTCAGTATCCGCAGCATAGTTGCCAAACATCAGCCGGCCCTGTAACGACGGGTGGCCGCTACGATACAGCGCCAGCTGCGCCGGCGAGCCGTCAAATAACAACAAAAACCGGCCGGCGGCTTGTTTTAAAGTGGGCCAGCCATGCTGTTGGACACTGGCTGCGAGGCTCAGTGGCGCCTTGCGCACATCATCAGGTGTGAGCAACCTGTCGCGGCCAAGACCGTCCAGCCACAGTTGTTCCAGCGCCAGATAATCTGTGGCCTGCCAGGACTCTACTTTTGACGCTTTTGTGGCAATAGCGTCTGGCAAATACCCGCCGGCGCCCTGCTCGCGCACGTTGATCACAATTAGCACCGGCCAGTGGCCGGGATTAGTTTTCGACCACTGCGCCAGCGTTGCAATGCAGTCGCGGGCTTCAACGCAATGACTGGCGAAATCGATGTCTGGCAGATGCAGCACTTTAAAACCCGGACGTTTGAGCGATGCTGCCAAATCCGTTAGTGGCAGATACTCTGCAGCATTTTCCGCAGTTTTTTGTTGCTGCAAAGCCTGCTTAAGTTCAGCGCCAAACCAGGGCCTGGCAAAACTGCCGCCGGCGTCGTCCTTAAGAAAATCCAGCTCCAGCAGGCGCTGGCCACTATTAAGTTGGCTGGTCAGGCTGGCATGGCCATAGCGCAGCGTCTGCAATTTATCTTGCAGTTGTAGTCGTGCCGGCGGTTCCGCCAGCTGCTGTAGCCTTGTGGCCAGAGTGTCGTAATAAGCCGCCGGCAACACAGGTTTAAAACTGTTGTGTGATCCCAGCCAGCGTGCTTGATTAAGCCGGCAATCCGGCAATGGTGCCGCGGCCAGGGCGAAAGCTGCTAACACACTGACAGCGAACACAGGTTATATCCGCACAAAAATCTTGGCGCGGTACAACGCATACACCGGCAGAAAACACAAACCGACAAACACTACCATCCAAAGACCTACAGTGCAGAATTGATTCAGACCTGTCGCCTGCGCCCAGGCCTGATAATGCCACAGTACCGACAAGCTGCCTTCACCACTCCCCACAAAAGCACCAAGCGGCACTTCCAACAGCTTTTCCAGCGCCACGTGCAGCACATAAGCCACTATGGCGTTAGAGCCAAAAATCAGTGGCACTTGTGTCAAAGCACGATAACCGGCGCAGTCGCAGTACCAGATCAGCGTGGCCAGCACTATCGCTGCCATCCCGCTGGTGACCAGCACAAAAGAGCTGCTCCAGATTTGTTTAATCAGCGGAAATTCCAGGCTCCATAACCAGCCGGCAAAACAACAGAGCACACCCACGACAAAGAGCCGGCTGACTAACACATGCAAATCCAGCCCTTTACTGGCCTGGATCAGGCGGGCCAATAACACACCGGCAAGGCCGCTGCTGATGGCCGGTAAAGTGCTGAGCAGTCCTTCCGGGTCCCAGCTGCCGCGCCATAACATGCCGGGCAAAAAGGCACTGTCGACCCAGTTCACCAGATTGGCACCACGCTCCAGCTGCCCGGCCACCAAGCCAGGCGCCGGCAGCCATAAAATCAGCAGCCAATAGCCCAGCAAAATACCAAGCGCTATGGCGAGTAAACTGCGCCACCGGCAATACAGAGTCAGCACGGCACAGACGCCATAGACAATTGCAATGCGCTGCAACACGCCAAGCACCCGCACATCGCTGAACTTCAGATACAGCAGATTGACGAACAGCCCGAGTGCAAATAACAGCACAGTGCGGCGCAGGATTTTTGGTAAAAGCTGGCGAATTTGCGCGCCACTGCGCTGTTGCCCAGCCGGCAATGGCGCAAAACCCAGACCAATTGCCACACCAACAATCACCAGAAAAAACGGATAGACAAAATCGGCAAAA
>CBFGPY010000629.1:0-2420 GCA_965650755.1 uncultured Chromatiaceae bacterium
CGGAAGCCTTCTGTCGAAGAACGCAGAACGCCTGCCGCTACCAGGGATTTGTGATCCAGAGGCTTCTTCGCGTCAACTTTTTTGGAATCGATAGCAGCCTGCAGACGGCCCAATGTGATTTCGTCCAGGTCGAGCGCGAAGATGTTCTTGAAACCGCGTTTTGGCAGACGACGGTACAGAGGCATCTGACCGCCTTCGAAGCCGCCAATCGCAACACCGGAACGGGATTTCTGACCTTTTGTACCGGAACCAGCGGTTTTACCCTTGCCGGAACCCAGACCACGACCAACACGCATACGGTTGAAGGTCGAGCCTTTCTTCGGTTTCAGTTCATTCAGTTTCATGGCTTTTTGCCTTTCACTCTATCTTTAGCTTAGGCCGCGTCTACGACACGAACCAGGTGTTTCACTTTATTGATCATGCCGCGAACAGCCGGCGTATCTTCCAGCGTGCGTGTGCGGTTCATCTTGTTCAGGCCGAGACCGATCAGTGTTGCACGCTGTGATGCTTCACGAGCGATCGGGCTGCCGATTTGCTGCACGGTCAGTGTCTTACCGGACTTCGGTGCCTTCTCAGCTTTTTTAGCAGCTGCTTTCGGAGCGGCCTTAGGAGCCGCTGCCTTCTTTGCCGGTGCTTTTTTCTTTGCTTCTTCAGTCATGATCGACCTCAAATAACCTTTTTAAGTTTCCTAATTACTCAGCTTCAGCCACTGCTGATGCGATTTCCGCAGCTGAACGGGCAGCTTCACGGTTCGCGATCACGTCACTGACTTTTTTGCCGCGACGAGCAGCAACCTGACGTGGGCTTTGCATTTTCTTCAGCGCTGCCACAGTCGCGTTCACAATCGCGTGCGGGTTGTTTGAACCAGCTACTTTTGCAACGATATCCTGAATACCAACAGCTTCGAAAATCGCGCGCATGGGGCCACCAGCGATAATACCGGTACCAGCAGGAGCCGAACGCAGATAAACCTTACCCGCACCGTCTGTTGCCATCACATCATGGTGAATGGTGCGTGCTTCACGCAGGGGAACACGAATCATGCTGCGTTTTGCCTGCTCGGTTGCTTTCTTGATCGCATCGGGTACTTCGCGTGCTTTTGCTGTGCCGAAACCAACACGGCCACGGCCATCACCGACAACCATCAGGGCTGCGAAACCGAAACGACGGCCGCCTTTTACCACTTTGGCTACACGGTTGATGCTTACCAGACGTTCGACCAGTTCGCTCTCTTCACCGCGTTGTTGTTCTTGCTGTTGTCCACGAGACATTTTTCGTTTTTCTCCATAAATCCTTTAGAAATCCAGACCGCCTTCACGGGCGCCCTCGGCAACTGATTTGACACGGCCATGATACAGGTAGCTACCGCGATCGAACTGAACCTGCTTAACGCCAGCTTTCAGTGCGCGTTGCGCAACCAGCTTGCCGACTTCAGCAGCGGCAGCTTTGTCAGAACCTTTTTTCAGGCTGAATTCTTTGTCCAGCGAGGAGGCCGCCGCCAGCGTTACGCCTTTCAGGTCGTCAATGACCTGCGCGTAAATCTGCTTGTTCGTGCGGTGCACGCTCAAGCGCGGGCGGGTCTCGATCAGACCGGCCTTCTGGGTATTGATCGCGCGCAGCTTATTGCGTGTACGGAATGTACGGCGATCTTTTGATGACAGATGTGCTCTCATGACTTTTTCCTCGTCAAAACCTTACTTATTTCTTCTTACCTTCTTTACGCAGGATCTGCTGACCTTCGTAACGAATGCCTTTGCCTTTATATGGCTCTGGCGGCTTCATGCGGTAGATATCGGCAGACACCTGCCCGACTTGTTGTTTGTCAATACCTGTAACGGTGATCTTTGTCTGTTTCTCAACAGCGATCTTGATACCGTCCGGGATCGGGAAGTTGATGTCATGGCTGAAACCGAGTTGCAGGTTCAGGTTGGAACCCTGCAGATTCGCACGCAGACCAACACCATGAATTTCAAGGTTCTTGGTGTAACCGGCACTAACACCGACCACCATATTCTTGATCAGGTTGCGCATGGTCGCCCACAGCGCGCGTGTTTCACGGCTGTCGTCTTTTGGAGATACAGTGATTTCACCATTCTCCAGCTTAACGGCAACATTGTTATGAACCTGCATGCTGAGCTCGCCCAGTTTGCCTTTCACTTTCACTGTTTGACCGTTGACTTCGGCGGTTACGCCATCAGCCAGTTTCACAGGGTTTTTACCAACACGTGACATTTTCTTGTCCTCTTTAAAACTCAGTTCCGTTTCGTTCTTCGATTAGAAGACCTGGCACAGAATCTCGCCGCCAACATTTTTTTCACGGGCTTGATAATCAGCCATCACACCCAGAGGTGTAGAGACGATTGTCAGACCCAGACCATTGTAGAAACGCGGTACTTCCTTAGAAGCACTGTAGATGCGAC
>CBFGPY010000630.1:0-2419 GCA_965650755.1 uncultured Chromatiaceae bacterium
CGAATATTTTCCGGCTTGGCAGCAAAGAACTGTGGAGCCTGTGGCGCGACCCGATGATGTTGCTGCTGATTTTGTACACCTTCAGCGCCAGCATTTATATCGCCGGCACTTCAATGCCGGAAACCCTGCACAAAGCGCCTATTGCTGTGGTGGACGAAGATCAGTCGATGTTATCCGGCCGCATTGTGGCGGCCTTGTACCCGCCGTATTTTAAGCCGCCGGTGCTGATTAGTCTGGTGGAGGTCGACGCCGCGCTCGATGCCGGTATCTATAGTTTTGTGCTGAATATTCCGCCAGGTTTTGAGCGGGATTTGCTGGCCGGGCGCGCCCGCAGTATTCAGCTCAGTGTGGACGCGACGCGGATCAGTCAGGCTTTTAGCGGCAGTGGTTATATCGAACAAATTGTCAGTAGCGAAATCAATGAGTTCCGTCAACGTCACCGGCTCAACACTCAGCTGCCTGTCGATTTGGTGCTGCGGGCCAGTTACAACCCGAACTTAACATCCAGCTGGTTTGGCTCGCTGATGGAGCTGATCAATGCCGTGACGATGATCTCAATTATCCTGACCGGTGCTGCGCTGATCCGCGAACGCGAACACGGAACCATTGAGCATCTGCTGGTGATGCCGGTAACACCAGCGGAGATTATGCTGGCGAAGATCCTGGCAATGGGGCTGGTGGTGCTGCTGGCCACCGGATTTTCGCTGACATTAATGATCCAGCTGGTACTGCAGGTGCCGGTGGCGGGCTCTGTGCCGCTGTTTTTGCTGGTCACTGCGTTACAACTGTTTGCTACTACATCGATGGGTATCTTTATGGCGACCGTGGCTCGCTCAATGCCGCAGTTTGGTTTGTTACTGATTTTAGTGTTATTGCCGCTGCAGCTGCTGTCCGGCGGTATGACGCCGAGGGAAAGTATGCCGGCGCTTATCCAGCATCTGATGCTGGCGGCGCCCAATACCCATTTTGTTGCAGCGGCACAGGCTATTTTGTATCGCGGTGCCGGCCTCGCTGTCGTCTGGCCGCAGCTGCTGGCCTTGCTGTTGATTGGTGCAGTGTTATTCCGCTTTTCGCTGCGCCGGTTCCGTCAGTCACTGAGTAGTTTATAGTGGCGGGCGGTAAAACTTAGGGTTATAAAATTAATTATTTTAATAACTCAGTGAAATAAGCTTTGACAGTTTCGCCAAACCAGATACACTGGCCACGCTTAATCAGTTTGTTCATTATTTATGCACCACATCGAAAGTACCAGTTGTATTAGTACCTCCTGTCTTCATAAGTTAAAACATCTCTTGTAGCACCATCGTCTGATTTCAGACTCAATTAAATGTTAATTAATACAGGTACATACAATGTCTACTCCAACTACTGGCACCGTAAAATGGTTCAACGAAACTAAAGGTTTTGGCTTTATCGAACAGGCTTCAGGCCCGGACGTATTCGCGCATTTCAGCGAAATCGCTTCTACCGGTTTCAAAACCCTGCAGGAAGGCCAGCGCGTACAGTTCATCGTAACGCCAGGTCAAAAAGGCCCACAGGCTTCTAAGATCACTGTACTGTAAGTACAAATCAATCAGTGCCCTGAGCACTGAATAGCAGGCCAGACCGCGCAGCGGTTGAGTCAGCCACCTGAAAAGGCCCCTGTTTTCACAGTGGCCTTTTTTGTTTTTGTGCCTTGGCAAAAAACGCTTCTGTCTGCAGTACCAGCTGCATTATCCCCCGCCAGACCAGCAATATCGTCCGCTTATCCCACAGACTGCTGTGCTTTGGCGCCAGAGCGTCAACCTGAGAGCAGACTCAGGCGATGTGAGCCAGGCAATCTTACGGACAGGAACAAACATATGGTGAAAACACCGATCTTGGTACTCTTAACACTGCTGGCCGGACCGGCTCTGGCAGCAGAAATGCAACTTAAAAGCCCGGATATCCGCGAAGGTGAGCCAATGCATTTACGGCACGTCTTTAACGGCTTTGGCTGTAAAGGCGAGAACTTATCCCCTCAGCTACAGTGGCAGCATCTGCCAGCCGGTACCCAGAGTATTGCTGTGACTCTGTATGACCCGGATGCGCCGACCGGCAGCGGCTGGTGGCACTGGCTGGCGCTGGATTTACCGGCCACGCTGCAAGGCCTGCCGCGTGGCGCGGATATCAGCAAATTGCAGGGGCGGCTGATCCGCAATGATTTTGGCGGCACTGTGTATGGCGGCGCTTGTCCGCCGGCCGGTCACGGTATGCATCGCTACCAGTTTACCGTTTGGGCATTGCCGGTGAAACAGCTGGATGTGGGCGCAGACCCATCTGCTGCTGTGGTCGGTTATATGCTGAATCATCAGGCCTTAGGCCGCAAAACCCTGACCGCCACTTATCATCAATAAAAAAACGCGGCAAAAGCCGCGTTTTTTGCTTCAGCTAAGCCTGT
>CBFGPY010000631.1:0-2412 GCA_965650755.1 uncultured Chromatiaceae bacterium
CATTGATTTAAATGCAGACCTTGGCGAAGGCTGTGGTGATGATTTGGCGATTATACCGCTGCTGTCATCAGCCAATATCAGTTGCGGCGCCCATGCCGGCTCAGAGGACGATATACTGACAGCACTTCGAGCCTGTCAACAACATCAGGTTACAGTCGGTGCTCATCCGTCTTACCCGGACCACGTCAACTTTGGCCGCAAACAGATAATATTGACAGCAGCAGAACTCACCCAAAGTCTGCAGCAACAACTGCAT
Source organism: uncultured Chromatiaceae bacterium (assembly GCA_965650755.1). Lineage (GTDB taxonomy): Bacteria > Pseudomonadota > Gammaproteobacteria > Enterobacterales > Alteromonadaceae > Pararheinheimera. The sequence continues at coordinate 257 of CBFGPY010000631.1, forward strand.
TATTTTCTGCAGTTAGCGGACCAAATCGGCGTCCGGATGGCCTACATCAAACCACATGGCGCTTTGTACAATCAGGCCGCCGTGGACTGCGATTTAGCCGGGACTATTGTTGATCTGATAAAAGCGCAACACCCCGGTGTCGCTATTCTGACCTTGCCAGACAGTGCGCTCTCTGTCTCGGCGAAAGCGGCCGGTATCGTGGTATTTCACGAGGCCTTTGCCGACAGGGCCTATCAGGCTACAGGGCAGATGGTGCCCCGCACTCAGCCAGGCGCAGTGCTGAATCATCAGGCGGCACTTGCCCAAAGCGTTCAGCTGGTACAAACCGGAATTATCAACAGCATTGACCAGCAACCACTTCAGCTTCAGGCCGACAGTTTATGTCTGCATGGAGATAGCCCGGAAGCGCTGCAACTTGCCCGCGATCTGGTCTCGCATCTGCACCTGGCCGGGGTTGGAATTCGCTCATTTATCAGAGGTACTGCATGAACTACTGGCCACTTTTGGGCATCGCCGTGGTGATGCTTGGTTTTGTGCTGCGCTTTAACGCTGTGCTGGTGGTGATTTGTGCCGCTGTTGTGACGGGGCTTTGCGCCTGGATGCCGCCGGTGCAGCTGCTCAGCGCAATTGGTGAAAGTTTCCTGAAAACCCGCACTTTACCGGTGATCCTGCTGTTACCGCTCGCCATTATTGGCCTGTTGGAACGACATGGCCTGAAACAACAGGCGCAGCGTTTTATCGCCAGTGTCAAAGGCGCAACAGTTGGCCGGCTGCTCAGTATTTATTTACTGGCGCGAGAAGGCAGCGCCGCGCTCGGTCTGACCAGCCTCGGTGGCCACCCGCAGATGGTACGCCCCTTGGTGGCGCCTATGGCAGAAGCGCTGGCCGAGCGTCAGCATCCGGCCCTGTCGCAGACGCTGCGTGACAAAGTCAAAGCCATGGCGGCAGCAACTGACAACATAGGTTTGTTTTTTGGTGAAGATGTATTTGTTGCCTTTGGCGCCATAGTGCTGATGCACACTTTTTTGCGTGAATCCGGTATTGAAACCGACCCTATGCATATTGCTCTTTGGGGTATTCCAACAGCGATTGCTGCCTTTTTAATCCACGCCGTGCGCCTGCACCGGCTCGACCATGTTTTGGCCGCTGAACAGGCCAAACTGTCACAAAGTACGCCTAACCATTCGGAGCCACCGGCATGCTGACTCTGACACATTTATATTGGCTGGTTGGTGCCATTATGGCGCTGGTGGCGGTGTTGACTTTATCGGACCAAGCCCACCCGCGCCGCTTTCGCAGTGGTTTATTCTGGCTCAGTTACGCGGCTATTTTTATCATCGGCGATTGGATACCAACCGCTGTAGTCGGCGCTCTGGTCATTGGCATGGCCCTGCTGGCCGGGTTGGGTGGCCTTGCTGCCGGGCCTTACCAGTTACTGGCAGACGACAAACAACAGCAGTCATTACAGCGACTTGGCAAAAAGCTGTTTATCCCGGCGCTGGCTATCCCGGGTTTCACTTTATTGCTGGTCCTGATTATGGGGCAATTGCCGGCACAGCAATGGTTTGATCTAAAAAATCTGACATTGCTGAGCCTTGGTATTGCCTGCGTGCTGGCCTTCGCCATCGCCTGTTACTTAACGCGCGAATCACCTCGTCAGGGTGGCCTTGAAGCCAAACGTCTGCTCGAAGCCATCGGCTGGGCGTTTTTATTACCTCATCTGCTGGCGACTTTAGGTTTGTTGTTTAACCAGGCGGGTGTCGGTCAAATCATCGCGGTACTTAGCAATGACTATCTGCAACTCGACAGCCGGCTGGCGGCTGTTACAGCCTACGCACTGGCGATGGCTGGTTTTACCATCATCATGGGCAATGCCTTCGCCGCTTTTCCGGTGATCACCGCAGGCCTTGGGATCCCGCTGTTAGTTCAGCAACATGATGCAAACCCGGCGGTGATGGCGGCGATAGGCATGTTTTGCGGTTACTGCGGTACTTTGCTCACGCCGATGGCGGCAAACTTTAATATTGTACCTGTGGCATTATTAGGCTTAAAAGAACAGCATGCCGTGATCAAGGCGCAGGCGCCAACAGCTTTGTTGTTGCTGCTGGTCAATATCGTGTTGCTGGACCAGCTGGCGTTTTAGATGGAGGTGCAGA
>CBFGPY010000632.1:0-2408 GCA_965650755.1 uncultured Chromatiaceae bacterium
GACAATTTCCAGCTTACCCCCATTTACTTCTGCTTAATTTTTCTGCAGTCTTTTTCAATGCACCCGCGGCAACACAGCAAAGGATACGCAGCATGATGGCAGACAGAGCAAGCGGATTGTGGTTCAGCATTGCGCCGGTATTGGCTGGCTTTGCAGTGTTGACTCTGGCAGGCGTCGCCCCGCAGTTGTATCTGGTGCAGGCCGGCAGTTTACTGCTGGCGGCAGCGCTTATCTGGCTTGGTGCGCGTAGCGCCGGTGATGTGATGCCCGGCACTTTGCAGGCGCTGGCTTGTTTATTGGTGTTGTTGCTCGGTGCGCCTTTACTGACGGAGTTCAGCGGGGTAAGTGCAAACCAGCCGCAACGCTGGCTGCAGTTTGGTACTTTGCAGCTTTATAGCGGTGGTTTGTTATTGCCGGCCATTTTGGTGCTGGTGGCGGTTTTGTTGCAACAACCTGCAAGCCGGGCAGCGGCTTGTGGCATTTTGCTGGCTGGTGCTTTGTTTCTCGCGCTGCAACCAGACGCTGCGCAGCTGTTGGCACTGACCATTGCTTTTCCTTTGTTATATTTGCAGGCCTGCCGGCCCGGTGTCAGCGCGGGCTGGTTGCCGCTCGGCTGCTTTTTACCTTTGCTGGCCTTGTGTTACTGGGCTTTGCAGCAGCAGGACGTTCTGCAAAGTGTGCCTTATGTTGAAGGTGTGTTTGCGCTGGCATGGAGTTTTGCCTGGTGGAGCGGTGCATTAGTGATTGGTGCTGCAGTGCTGTTGTTACTGGTGCTGTACCGGCAAAGTCTGCTCGACCAACCCTGGCTTGCTGCCGTCGCGGTTTATTATGCCGTGTTATACGGCGGCTCAGTGGCCGGCGCTACACCAGCGCCGCTGCTAGGCTATGGTGCTGCGCCAGTGCTGGGGTTTGGCCTGATGCTGGGGCTGTCGTTATGGCTGCGGCAACGGCCGCAAGCTGATCTGCGGAGTTTTTAATGTCTCACGATTTTTTCGCCCAGAAAGCGGCGTCCTACGAACAAAACCCGCAGCGGGTCGACAATGTAGTCGCGATTGGACAGGCCATTAAAGCGCAGGTACTGCTAAACCGCGATATGCAACTGCTCGATTTTGGTTCCGGCACCGGCTTGTTATTACAACAAATTGCCCCTTTAGTTGGCAAAATCACTGCTCTGGATGTGTCACCGTCGATGAATGCACAGCTGCGCGCTAAAGCCGCGCATATTGGTTGTGAACTGGAAGTGCTGGAACAGGACCTGCTCCGGGAACCGCTGCAGCGTCGGTTTGACGGTATTATCTCTTCTATGACCTTGCATCATATTGCTGATATTCCGGCATTGTTACTTGAGTTTCACCGGCTGCTCAAACCCGGTGGTTTTATCGCATTGGCTGATTTGGACCAGGAAGACGGTAGTTTTCATACCGAAGATACCGGGGTATTTCATTGTGGTTTTGATCGGGCAGATATTGCTGCAAAAGCACAAGCCGCCGGTTTTACTGAAGTGCAGGTCGTCGACGCCAGTGTGGTGCAAAAGCCGCATGGGCAATATCCGGTGTTTTTGTTAACCGGGCAGCGCGGCTAAAACGCGCGGATGCTTTTGTCGATAGATTTGCAGAAACACATTGTTGCCAGGCAACTGGCTGTGCCGGGCAGCAGCGTTCCAGCAATATCTGTCCAGTGAAGTTGGCCACTGCCTGGCCTCTGACTCATTGCAAGGAACCTCCAATGACTGAATCAACCAAACCGCGTGCTGCCGGCCCTTTGGCAGTGACAGCACAAGACGTCGCACCCCGGCAAAAGCCATCGATTTATCCTGCGCCTTTTGCCGCCATGATGCAGGGCCGGCAGAAGCGGGTGTTGGGTGATTTGTTTGGTCTTAAGAATTTTGGTGTCAATCTGACCGAGCTGGCGCCCGGGGCCATGTCGGCGCTGCGTCATCATCACCAAACACAGGATGAATTTATTTATATCCTCGAAGGCACACCAACGCTTATCACTGATGCCGGTGAGACGTTGCTTATGCCCGGCATGTGCGCTGGTTTTGCTGCCGGTAATGGCGATGGCCATCAGCTCATTAACCGCAGCAACGCTGTGGTGTGGTATCTGGAAGTGGGTGATCGCAGTGCCGGCGATGCCGTGATTTATCCGGATAATGACCTGCGCGCCGATTTCGTCTCCGGCCAGTGGCAATTCAGCCACAAAGACGGCACGCCTTATTAAGCTAAATTTGGTGTAGAAATAGGTCCAATGCCGGCTTGTACGGGCAGACTGAACTCCGTATGCTGAGTGAAAGTTTATAAGGGGCTGTTGACGTTTGGCGGTTGAATTTTGTTCGAATTGGTGGCGTTTTGGACGCGAAACGAGGCGCGTGGCATAGTCATTCTATGTGAGCAACGAGTGACAAAGCC
>CBFGPY010000633.1:0-2402 GCA_965650755.1 uncultured Chromatiaceae bacterium
TTTACTCAGGGCAGGCTTATTCGCCAAGGCCAACATAAACGTGCTGAACGTCGTCGTCATCTTCAATGGCTTCGAGGAAGTGTTCAACTTCGGCCAGTGCTTCTGCAGACAGCGTGGACATGCTGAGCGGGTTGTTTGGTTTATAAATCAGCTTGGCAGCTGACACAGTAAAACCAAATTCCGGCAGGGCTTTGGCGACCAGATCCAGATCGGTCATTTCAGTATAAAATACCGCATCGCCTTCTTCACCAGGTTCAAAATCCTGCGCACCTGCTTCAATCGCGGCCATTTCAATGTCGGCATCAGCATTGGCCGGTGAAGCGTCAATCTGACCTAAACGTTTGAAATCCCATGACACTGAGCCGGAAGATCCGAGCTGACCTTTGCGGAATAAAATTCGCATACTTTGCGCTGAGCGGTTTTTGTTGTCGGTCAGACATTCCACAATCACCGGCACCTGGTGCGGGGCAAAGCCTTCATAAACAACGTGTTCGTAGTTGACCGGGCCGTCGAGTAAACCGGCGCCTTTTTTAATAGCGCGTTCCAGTGTTTCTTTTGGCATCGACGCTTTGCGTGAGGCTTCAATTGCCATCCGCAGTTTGGCGTTCATTGCCGGATCTGCACCATTGCGCGCCGCGACCATGACTTCTTTTGCCAGTTTGGTAAAAAGTTTGCCTTTTGCCGCTGCGGCATCAGCTTTGTGTTTGGATTTCCATTGCGCGCCCATGGCTGCTCTCTCACTTTAATTAACGTCGGAAAAAACCGCCGTAGTCTAGCCAATCCGCCCCGCGGAGGCAACCTGGCAAACAAGGCGCGCTGGCGCTGGCTGCAGATAGCCGCAGTGGTATCATTGAAGCTGTGCTAGACTGCGCCGGTCTTTTTGCGGAGTAGTGATGATGAAACGGCAGTCTTTATTTTCTGTAGTCCCGGTATTGCTGGCAGTTTTGGCAGGGCAGCCTGCGTTGGTGATGGCCGAAGAACCTGTTGCTCCGGTCGTCGCTGCGACCACAGATGTTGAAGCCACGATGAAAAAAATGGGTTTTAACTTTAAACAAGCAATGGCAGCCACTGATGTGCCGGCTATGCAGCAGAAAGTACAAACCCTGCAGGAGTTAACAGCTTCGGTGCAGGCTTATCAGTTTGCTCCGGAAAAACAACAGGTATTTCAGCAGGGGCTGGAGAAAGTTGCGGCGCAACTTGTATTAGTGCAGGGCGCACTGGCGGAACAAAATCTGGAAAAAGCCAAACAGTTGCTGGCTGAAGTCGATGGCCTGAAAAAGCAATATCATAAAGAACGCAGCCCGTCGTTCTGGAAGTTAATCTTCGGTAACTGAAATTTCTATAAAAAATATAGTTAAATTTCAATGCGTTAATTTAATTCACCTGTAAATAAAGCAACCTTAATTTGCCTTAAGGTTGCTTTAAGTTTCCCCCGCCAGAATCAGCAACATCAGAGAAAACCTGTGGAGAGGTTGAAATGACTGCTGCTGTAACTCTATCCCCGGTTGAATACCTGCCGCCTCTGGCTTACAAAGATTGCCAGCCTGCCGGTGCCGAACAACAACAGGCGCAATTGGTCTGGTGCGATCGCGGCCACAACTGCCGTGACAGTCTGGAGCAATTTATTGCCGGCGGCTTTGCTGCCGCATACGACGCAAGGATCAGTCAATTCATGCCGCATCTGCTGGCGGTCACGCTGCATGGCCAGTGGCAGGCTGTCCTTGGTATTCGCAGCGGTCTGGCGCCACGCCTGTTTGTCGAACAATATCTGGATGCGGATATCTGTACTGTGCTGGCCGGTGCCGGCATTGCGACCCAGCGCGCTCAGGTCGCTGAGATTGGCAATCTGTACGCCAGTGGTCGTCAGCAAACCTTATTACTCTTTATCGCAATGGCAGTCGCGCTGTATCAGCAGGGTTATCGTCATCTGGTGTGCTGCGCCACACCAACAGTGATGTCAATGTTAAGCCGTCATGGCCTGCAATTAAATATTCTGGCTGAAGGCGATCCAAGCCGCTTAGGTGATGCAGCCGCTGATTGGGGCAGTTATTACCAGCGTCATCCGCAAGTATGCCAGTTGGATTTAACTGCTGCTTATCAGCTGATTATGGCCAAGCCGCAGTTACAGCAAATGTTGAGTGGTTTTCTGCCTTTTCTGCAATGCGCAGGGGCCAGTCTGGCAGAACAAGCAGGTCATTGAGGGGCGTCTGATGAAGTTAGCTATTCCTGTAAGTGCCCGTCTCACCGATTTAAGCAGCGGGTTATCGCTGGACCAGGCGGCCATCACCGCCGGTGTGACTGAATGGCAACAGCTGTTACATGACCTGTCAGCCCGGCGTTTAGTGCTGTGGGCTGATACCGGGCTGGATTGGGTGTTGTTAGATATCGCCTGTCTGAACAGC
>CBFGPY010000634.1:0-2401 GCA_965650755.1 uncultured Chromatiaceae bacterium
TGGACTTTAGGTATGAACCAGCAGTTGAATGCGCAGTGGACTCTGGACCTTGCCGCCGGTTGGATGTGGATGGACGCGCTGAATATTCGTGAGCGTGAATATAATGTACAGGAAGTGGCATTGTATAAATCTGGTTTAACTGCACATTATCAGAATGACGCCTGGTTGCTTGGCGCACAGCTGAACTACCGTTTTTAACCGGCGAAGCCAATTAAAATGCAATGAAAAAGACCCACGGGACAGTGGGTCTTTTTATTTCCGGTACAGACTGAACCGTTCTCACTCTGTGCTTAATAACTGCCAACCATCAGTGCTTTTTCAGCTCAATTTCGCCGGAAACTGTAGAGACTTCAACGCTCCCTTCACCACTGCCGGTGCGGAATTCAAGATGCCGGCGCGGACCATATTTAGCCCGGGTCGCTTTATCTGCGGTCAGGCCGTTGTCGATATCACCACCGGCACTGGCTTCCAAATCAAAACGGGCACTGACATCAGCGTCCAGAACGAGCCGGCTGGCACCGCTGACACTGCTGGCCGAAATGCGCGGCTTTTTGCTGTTTTTGACTGCGGCCCGGATCTCGCCGTTGACACTACTGAATTCCAAACGTTCGGTGCCGGTTAAATCCAACCGTCCTTCACCGTTGACCACTTCCAGTTCGACTTCCGTTGCACGACTTTCGCTGCTGATTTCGCCGTTGACTGATTCCAGTTCTAATGTACCGGCTGAACCTTTGTCATTGATTTGTCCATTCACAGTAGTGATTTGGATACGACCAGAATTATCTCTGCTCGTGATCTCACCATTGACGGTTTCCAGCGCAATGTCACCTTTGAGCTTTTCAGCATCGACTTTGCCATTGACCGTGGTCAGACGCGCCCCGCCCTCGATGCCTTTAGCCGAGACGTTGGCATTGACGCCACTGAATTTCAATTCACTGCCAACCGGCACTTCAATGGTCAGATCTGAGCCTTCCTGTTTTTCAGAATTCCAGCCACCATAGGTACTGCGCGGCATTTTTACCGCAAACCGGGTGACGCCGTTTTCTGATGTCAGCTCATAACCCTCGGCTTTTTCATCCAGTGTGCCTTTCACACTGAATTTATTACCCTGTACGGCAATAATCCGCACTTCCCCGCGCATATTTTCGATTTCAATTTTCTCAGACGCCGATACATTGCGGCTTTGGTCGATAGCTTCACCGGCAGCCCAGGCTGGTGCCTGTAGCAATGCCAGCATCAGGACTGTCAGTTTAAATGGCTTGGTCATGGTCTTACTCCTAAGTCAGTTCGCTGGTTTCAACCAGCTTGGCAATGTAGCTAAGTTGTTGTTGCTGAAGTCTTTGTAATTGTTGAATCAGTTTTTGGTCGTCTGGCTGAAAGGTTAATGCCAATTCAATTTGTGATTGTGCTTTGTTCCAGATGGCGATTTGTTGCATCCAATCGCTAAACCCGTCCGGGACTTTTTGTAATGCTTTAAGTTGTCGGGTCTGTTCTTCATTGAGCTGACGACTGAGCTGTTGACTGACCGCCAGCAAAGAAACTGCAGCCTCTGATGTTACCGCCATCGGCTCATTCGCTGTAAGTTGAGGCGCATCAGGCACTTGCTGAGGCCAGAACCACAGAGTCAGCACTGCGGCGGCGGCAATACCCAGCCAGCTACCGTAACCCCGGCGCTGGCGCGGCTCAAGCCTTGCCGAGATGTCTGGCCACAAGTCGCGTTGCGGCTCTAAAGCGGGTGCTAACTGCGAAATCATCGCATCTAATTGCTGCTCAGTTTTCATCAACCCAACTCCGTAATAATTGTCTTGCCCGGTGATACTGTGCTTTGCTGCTGCCTTCGGCAATTCCCAGCAAATCTGCGATTTCGTTATGTTGATAACCTTCCATTGCAAACAGCACAAAAACGGCTCTGGCCTGGGCTGGCAGGCGTAATATCGCCTGCTCTAACTGCGGCATTTCCGGTGCATCAAAATAACCCTGTTCTTCCGGTTCTTCATCAGCCACTAAACGCATCACTTTGTTTTTACGCCAGATATCAACCGCGGTACGGCTGCTGATACTGTGCAGCCAGGTGGAGAAGCTGCTGTCACCGCGAAAACCCGGTAGTTGCTGCCAGGCGCGGACAAAAGCTTCCTGGGTGGCATCTTCAGCCTGACCACGGTCGGCCAGCAGCCGCAGGCAAATTGCATAAACCCGTCCTTTAAATTGATGATACAACTGATAAAAAGCTTGTTGATCACCTTTTTTTGCCTGATTAACCCAGGTTTCCACCTGTTGCTGCATCGGGATGCAATTTCCATCTTAAGTTGTTGTTGTCAGTGTAGTCGCTTGCTGGGTTGGATTGGTTTAAAACTAATATTGAAATTGGTTAAAAAAACTTGTTGTAACCATTTGGCAGAAA
>CBFGPY010000635.1:0-2394 GCA_965650755.1 uncultured Chromatiaceae bacterium
AAGAATTAAGGCAAACAGAATAGAAGTTACAAAGAAACCTTCGTTGATTTCGTGCTTACGCACAGAAGCAAATAATACTTCCCAGAAACCACCCACGATAAATACCGTGGCGTAGATAGGCAGGAACCAGCAGGCGCCGTACCACATCTTCGCGCCCCAGCCCGATTCAGGCGTCAGCTCACCACCAAAGGCATGGAATAATGCAACCTGCCAGGTATCAGGCAGTTTAACAGTTTCAGACAGCACGATAGCCGCCTGATGACCGACGTTAAACATGCCGAAGAACATGGCCGGGAATAACATTAACCAGACAAAAATCATGATGCGTTTCAGGTCGATACTGTCACGGACATGAGTCGCCGATTTAGTGACTTTACCAGGGGTATACAGAATAGTGGCAACTGCTTCATAGAGGGCGTACCACTTTTCATGTTTGCCGCCTTTTTCAAAATGCGGCTCCAGACTCTCTAAATAATGCTTCAAACTCATCTTAGCCTTCCTTCTGGATGGTCGTCAGCGCATTTCGCAGTGCCACGCCGTAGTCATATTTACCAGGGCAGACAAAAGTACAAAGCGCTAAGTCTTCTTCATCCAGTTCTAAACAACCCAAGGTTACCGCGCCGTCTGAATCGCCGACCAGCAAATCCCGCAACAATAAAGTCGGCAGGATATCCAGCGGCATCACACGCTCGTAGTTGCCGATCGGCACCATTGCGCGGTCTGAACCGTTGGTAGTAGTAGTCATGTTAAACAAACGTTTCGGGCTTAAGTGCGACAGGTAGGCACGGGTCACTGAGAACTTGCTTGCACCAGGCGAGAGCCAGCCAAGGAATTCTTTTTCAAACCCTTCCGCCAACACAGAAACCTGGTTGTGGAATCGCCCCAGATAAGCATGAACACCAACTGCTGTTCTGCCTGCGAGCACTGAGCCTGAAATAATACGGTTGTTACCGTCCTGCAGCTCACCCTGAACCAGATCGGAGATAGATACGCCCAGAACAGTTTTGATTAAACGAGGATTTTTAACGACTGGACCAGCCAGAGCAATCACACGTTCTGCATGATATTCACCTGTGGTGAACAACCGGCCGATAGCGATCACGTCCTGATAATTGATGTGCCAGACCACTTTGGTCAGCGACACTGGCTCGAGGAAGTGAATATGAGTGCCAGGTAAACCCGCAGGATGCGGACCAGCAAACTCTTCAACCTGAACCTGACCTGCAGCCGGGACGTTGGCGCCAGCAGCTTTACAAACATAGACTTTATTTGTGGTCAGTTTGCTCAGTACCGTCAGACCATGCTGGAAATCAGCAGCAGATGCTGCAATGACTACCGCAGGATCTGCAGCTAATGGGTTGGTATCGATAGCAGTGACAAAAATCGCACGGGGCGTGCTGTCAATGGCTGGGATATTGCTGAATGGACGGGTGCGGAACGCAGTCCACAAACCGGAATCCAGCAGTTGCTGTTTCACCGCAGCAGCGTCAAGGCTGTTCAGTGCGTCAGCAGTAAATTTGGGGAATTGTACCGCGTCAGCTGTACCGTCTGCCTCAATCACTAAGGATTGCAGCACACGTTTTGCACCACGGTTAATCGCAGTAACGGTTCCCGAGATAGCGGCAGTAAATTTCACGCCAGGATTTTTCTTGTCTTCAAAAAGACCCTGACCTTTTTTTACTTTGTCCCCAACCTCAACCAGCATTGTAGGACGCATACCGACATACTCTTCACCCAGTAACGCGACCGATTTGACGGCTGGGCCGTCATGGATCACTTGTTTAGGACTGCCCGACAGGGGAATGTCCAATCCTTTTTTAATTTTAATCATACGTACTTGCACTACTTTAACGGGAAGAAACAGGGCCTGGTTTTTACGGCTGCTCGCCTCGCAGCGCACCTGGCGAAAGCTGGCTGATTTTTAACCAGATTTCAACAGATACACGTACACAGCGGCGGATTTTAGCACTAAACCCACAGACCAGCTATGATAAATAACACTTTTATGCAGCCAGGACAGCGACTGTCGGCAAGTGTAGTCAACTTTGAATTGATTGCGCAAAATCTGCGCAAATTCGCTGAAATTCAGCGGTATTTTCCGTTGTTGCCTGAAATAACCCGTCCTGTCCTCTTCGTCCAACGTTCAAACAAAAGCCGCCCAACAGGCGGCTTTATTATCTTAAGCTAAATTTGCCAGCGTCACCATCGGAGAAACATCGGCGTCGTAATCAACATGGCTGTAACCAAAGCCAAACAACCGCAGAAACTCCTGATGGTAGCCTTTATAATCTGTCAGCTCATCAATGTTTGCAGTTTCAACTTGCTGCCACAGTGCCGTCACTTCAGCCTGAATATGGTCCGCCAGTTCTTTGCCATCCATCCGCAAGCGTCCGG
>CBFGPY010000636.1:0-2386 GCA_965650755.1 uncultured Chromatiaceae bacterium
TATTGCTGACGAAGGCAATAAAATCAGCCGGTTGCATGCCAGTATAGCCACCGTCCTGATTGACCTGATTGGCAGTGGCTTCAATCAACAGCAGCGATTGATCCGCTTTTGCCTGTTGGATGGCTGCCCTGAGCACCATCGGGTGCGCCGAACAGACTGCATAAATCCCTTTGCTCTGGCCTTGTTTATTGGCTTTGAGCAATTCAAGCAAAGCGTTCATATCTCTCCTTATGGACTGATCACATGCACTTGCACCCCCATCCGGGTCAGCTCTTCGACATACAACGGCGGAATGCCACTGTCAGTCACCAGCGTATGCACTTGCATCACACTACAAATCAGATGAAAACCACGGCGTTCGAATTTGGATGAATCGGTGACCACCACAACTTCGCGCGCCACTTCACACATCAGCCGGTTTAACGTGGCTTCCGCTTCAAAATGGGTCGACAAGCCGGTTTTTAAATCAAAGCCGTCGACGCCCAAAACTACTTTGTCGAATTGGTAGTTCTTCAGCGCCTGCTCGGCCTGGGCACCATAAAACGACATCGATTTTTTCCTGAGCGTGCCGCCGGTCATCATCACTTCGACTTTGTCGACCTGCGACAACTCCAGCGCGATATTCAGACCATTGGTCATCACAATCAGGTTTTTGTGTTCACGTAAATTCGCTGCCACTTCTTCGGTCGTGGTGCCGGAATCAAGGATGATACGTTCATCATCTTTAATCAGCGCGGCCACAGCACGGCCAAGCCGCTGTTTGAGTTCCGAATGTTTCTGGCGTTTTTCTTTTAACGACAGCTCCCGGCTCAGGTCATCATTGACCATGGCGCCGCCGCGCGAGCGCACCAACAATCTTTTGCTATCCAGCACCGCCAAATCACTGCGGATCGTCACTTCTGACACACCAAAGCGTTGTGACAATTCCGCCACCGACACTTTGCCCTGCAGGTTGGTCAGCCGGACAATTTCCTGCTGTCGTTCAATGGTATTTAAGGCTTCCACCTCATCTCCCTGCCCGCTACCGGGCTGTTGCGTTGTACCTTACCAGCAAAAACAAAACTTTCAATATCTTTCGTTTTATTTCTTTTGCTGAATTTTCAGTAAATCCTGCTGATATCTAAAAGTCTACATTACCAAAAGGCAATAAAGAAAAGATAAATATCAATTTAAAATCAGATGTTTATATAAATTTTGCTCAATTTTACAAATGCACCAGCATAACTTTCAGATCTATTCGAAGTTGATTTTAGCGTCAAATCATCTAAACGAAAACCAAATAAACCTTGCGATCACTTTCATTTCAGCATTATAAAGATTCTCGAAAGGTTTTGATCGCTGTTGTAATCGCCAAACTGTCATCAAACTGTGCTTTCACAGCAGTTTACGCCAACTGACGTCCTGACGATATCTGCTTTCGGAATTTTCAAAACAATAAATAACCACAGCGTGGAGGGACTATGTCACAGGGTACATTTCGTTATCACCGGCTGGCGCAGCTGGTGATGCTGGCCATACTGGCGCCGCAGCATGCTTTCGCAGCTGATGCAGACAGCGACAAACAAAAGCAGAAGAAAGCCAAAACCGAGCAGGTTGAAAAGATTCAGGTCACTGGTATTCGCAGCAGTATCAAAGAATCGCTGTTTCTAAAACAAAATGCTGTGTCGGTGATTGACGTCGTTGTCGCCGAAGACATCGGTAAGTTCCCCGATGAAAACCTGGCTGAAGCGCTGCAGCGCGTGCCGGGGATCACCATCACCCGCAACGGCGGTGAAGGCCAGAAGGTGATAGTGCGTGGTATGGGTGATGGCTATAACGTCACCACAGTGAACGGCCGGCGTGTGGCGTCAGAAAACAGCGGCCGTGATTTTAACTACGACACTATCGCCTCAGAACTGGTCAATTCCATCGCGGTGTACAAGTCACCGGAAGCCCGTTTACAGGAAGGCGGTATTGGCGCTGTGGTCGATATTCAGACCCGCAAACCGCTGGATTTAAAAGGTTTTACCCTAACCGGCTCGGCTAAAGGTGTCTATGAAAACCGCACCGGCGACACTCAGCCGCACGCCTCTTTTTTAGTCGGCGATTTATTTGAAGACGGCAAACTCGGCGTCATTTTCACCGGCGCTTATTCAGAGCGCACCATCCGTAACGACACTTATTCAGCCTCAGGTTTTTATGACGAACAGGAAGGTGTGACCGAAGCGACCTTGCCTATCGACAAAAATAACGATGGCAAAATCGACGAAGCCAGCGAATTATTCCCATCCAAAATCCCGGCTTATATGTATTACGCCAACGCGCAGGATGTGCGTGAGCGGATGGGCGGCACTTTGTCACTGCAGTATCAGCCAAACGACTGGATTGACCTGAGCCTCGATACTAT
>CBFGPY010000637.1:0-2376 GCA_965650755.1 uncultured Chromatiaceae bacterium
GGCGCTGGCCCTGACCCGCTGGTCCGGTGCGCTCGACAAACGCGAGCAACACAAACACGAGCAACACAAAGGTGCACAAACCACCTGCTGATCTCTGCCTGGTCACGCCGGCTCCTGACAGGGTGCCGGCGAACCCTCATTATCCCGCCTCAGCTTTGCTGACAATTGGCCGCAGCACCGCGCACTCCGATTCCCGTCCAGGCTGATCATAGCCGCCACGCTGAATCGTTTTAGCCAGCGCAGTGCAAACGCTTCACAATTCTGGTAAGACCAGAAAATATTCCATTGCGATCAATGGGAATCCCACCGAAACTGCATAAATATTGCTGTATTTTGGTGCAACCTGCCGCCCGGAGTTGTGATCACAATGCCAAATCAGGATTTATCGTTGCAGGGTACCCTGGACGTGCTCTACAACAACCTGAAAACCGGTCTGATCGGCACCGGCGTGGCAGCAACTGCAGCCAGTCTAATCCTGTTTCAGCACAGTCAAAATGGTGCGGTCTGGATTTGGTGGTTGTTGATGATTGGCCTGCTAAGCTGGCGCGGCTACGATTTGCGCTGCTGGAACAGCTTAAAAACCAAAAGAGAAAAATATCAGCCGCAGATTTATCGTCGGTTCGCCAGGCTTGCCATCGCCACTGCCCTGTTATGGAGTTTGTTTAGCCTGTGGTTTGGCATTGGCAGTGACTCCGAACAACTAATCATTATTCTCGCCACGCTGGCTGCGATAGCCGCCGGTGTCACCAATGCCCTGTCATCGGATAAAAAGCTGATTATCAGCTACATCATGTTGTGTTTGTTGCCCTTTGGCCTGTGGTTTTTGTGGCAAGGTGGCGAGCAGGTGATTTTTGGTTATCTTGGCATCATTTTCACTGGCTTACTGAGCTTCTCCGCCCGCAACAGCTACCTGTTTACGCTGGAATCCATCCGCTTGCGCCGTGAACACGAGCATCTGTTGGCGAATCTGGAAACTGAAGTGCTGATGCGCACCAAAGAACTGTCACATCTTTCAGATATTGAGAGCTTAACCGGGCTCTACAATCGCCGGCGTTTTATTGAAATTGCTGTGGAACTGACCGAAGTCAGCCGGCGCAATCAGTTAAAACTGGCGCTGGTGATGATTGATTTGGTCGGTTTAAAAAGCATCAACGATGGCCTTGGCCATGAGATCGGCGACGAGTTTTTACGTGAAATCGCCGAACGGCTGCGGCTGCTTACGCATGAACCGGCGATTTGTTGCCGTTGGGGTGGCGACGAATTTTTAATTGCTATTCCGATCACAGACGAGGCGTTGTATCACTTCGCCGATCAGGTGCAGCAGAGTATTTCACAGCCGTTCCGACTGCAGGAAAATGCGCTGCGGCTATCAGCCAATATCGGCGTGTCGTTGTATCCGGACCACGGTCAGGATATCTCCCAGCTGATTAATCTGGCGGACCTCGCGCTGTACGGCAATATCGAAAAAGCCGGCAAGCAGGGTTTTACTGTTTATGACGGCCAGATCGCCGGCAAATACCGGCGTAAATCAATGCTGCGTACCCGGCTGGAACAGGCCATCAGCCGACAGGAGCTGCGTCTGGTGTATCAGCCGATTATTCAACTGCACGCGACGCAGCAGAATTATTACGAAGTGCTGTTACGCTGGACTCTCGACGGCACGCCAGTGTCTCCGGACGAATTTATTCCGCTGGCCGAACAAAGTGGCCTGATCAATCCGATTGGTTATTGGGTGCTGGATCAGGCTTGTCTGACTATCCAACACAGCCTGCAACTCAACCAGCCTTTGCAACTGGCGGTGAACGTCTCGGCACTGCAATTTCAGCAGAATGAATTTGTCCCCGACCTGCTGGCGCTGCTGGATAAGCATCAAATCCCGGCGGCACTATTACAAATCGAAATTACCGAATCAGTCTTTACTGTCGATAAAAATGTCCTCATCGACAAAACCAATCAGCTGCGCGACGCCGGCATCGCTATTTCGATTGATGACTTCGGCACCGGCTACTCTTCTTTGTCGGTGATCAATGAACTGCAGGTCAATAAGGTTAAAATAGACAAGGCGTTTATCGACAAAATCGGTGATGGCGGTATGCCGGTGCTGCGCGCAATTGCATCGATGTCGCAGTCAATGGGCTGGGAGATTGTGGCTGAAGGCGTAGAAACCGCCACCCAGGTGGAGGTGCTCAGCGAACTGAATATTCACTACATGCAGGGTTATTTTTTCAGCAAACCTGTTGAATACTCGTCTTTATTTCAAAACTCGTGAAGTTGTAGAGGTTGTCTATGAATTACCAAGGCTTACGCTTTAAAGCCAGTGTCCCCACTGCGCTGATGTTCACCACCTTAGTGTTTGTCCTGAGTTTATCTTCAGTG
>CBFGPY010000638.1:0-2359 GCA_965650755.1 uncultured Chromatiaceae bacterium
TCTGGTATTTGCCACCGCGAGCTACAACGCCGGTTACAACAATGTGCAGCGCTGGATCCCAAAAAACCGCGAGATGGAGCTGGATGTCTGGATTGAGACTATTCCATTTAAAGAAACCCGGGAATACGTCAAAGCGGTTCTGGCCTATTATCAGATTTACAATATCCGGATGAATCAGGAACAGGATGTGTTTGCGCCGCTGGCAACGATGAAAGTCGGCCAGACTGGTTAAGCCGGAGCAATCAATCTTTATGTTAAGCTACTGAAAAATATCAGCACAGGACACACTCATGCGCCCAGCATATCAGGCTCTGTACGCCGCCCATTTGTTTGAACTGCAACAACGCACCAAAGCGGTATTGACACGCGAGAGTCTTGACGCCCTGGTGATCCACTCAGGACAGGCCAAGCGGCAGTTCCTCGATGACATGGATTATCCGTTTAAGGTCAATCCGTTATTCAAAGCCTGGTTGCCGGTAGTGGACAATCCGCATTGCTGGCTGATTGTCGATGGTGTCAACAAACCCAAACTGGTGTTTTATCTGCCGGTCGATTTCTGGCACAAAGTGCCGGATGCGCCAAACGACTTCTGGTCGGGCTTTTTTGATAT
Organism: uncultured Chromatiaceae bacterium; assembly: GCA_965650755.1. GTDB lineage: Bacteria > Pseudomonadota > Gammaproteobacteria > Enterobacterales > Alteromonadaceae > Pararheinheimera. Next base: position 611 of record CBFGPY010000638.1, read on the forward strand.
TCAGCTGATTGATAAACCAACCAAAGTAGAAAGCCTGCTGCCGTATGACAAAGCCAATGTGGCTTATCTGGGTGAGCAACTGGAACTGGCGCAGGCGCTCGGTTTTAGCCAGCTGAATCCGGAAGGGGTCCTCAGTTACCTGCATTATTTCCGCGGCTACAAAACGGATTATGAGCTGGCTTGTATGCGTGAAGCCAACCGCATCGCAGTACAGGGCCATCGCGCTGCGGAAGCCTGTTTCCGCAGTGGCGGCAGTGAGTTTGATATTCAGCTTGCATACTTAGCTGCGGTACAACAAGGCGAAAATGAAGTGCCGTACGGCAACATCATTGCGCTGAATGAAAACGCGGCTATTTTGCATTACACGGTGCTGGAGCGGAAAAAGCCGGCGCAGCATCATTCGTTTTTAATCGACGCCGGCGCGTCTTTCCACGGTTATGCCGCCGACATTACCCGCACCTACAGCGCGCGCGATGACGAATTTCAGGCGCTGATCAGCAGCATGAATGCGGTGCAGCTGGCGTTGGTGGATACGTTAAAGCCTGGCATCAAATACACTGAAGTGCATTTAAAGTCGCATGAACTGATAGCTCAGGTGCTGGCGGATTTTGATTTCGTGCAGTTATCGCCACAAGCCATAGTCGAAACCGGCATCAGCCGGACTTTTTACCCGCACGGCATCGGTCATCACCTCGGCCTTCAGGTGCATGACGTCGGTGGTTTTATGGCCGACGAGCGCGGTACGCACGTGCCAGCGCCAAAAGAACATCCTTTCCTGCGCTGCACCCGTTTAATCGAGCCACGCCAGGTCTTTACCATCGAACCAGGTCTGTATTTTATCGATTCGCTGCTGGCGGACCTGAAAGGCACTGAGCAAGGCAAATACATCAACTGGCACAAAGTCGATGCTTTCCGCCAGTTTGGTGGTATCCGCATCGAAGACAACGTCATAGTGCATCGCGAGCGCAATGAGAATATGACGAGGGATTTAGGGCTGGCATAAGCTCTGGCTGTGTTTGATTAGCAGGGGCTTTGCCCCTGAGACCCCTTGGTTTCTTGTTTGTTATTGCCTTGTCGGCGAGACCGTCTAGCAAAGACGAAAACTGATTTCACAAAAGCCAGCAGGAAGCAGCCAGAAACAAAGCGCCTCTGACCGCGCCTGGTCAGAGGAAAAACGCGCTGACCTGGAACAGGCGTTCCACTTCGCCGATGTGCTTTTTGTCGACTAAAAACAAAATCACATGGTCGTCGGTTTCGATGACGACATTGTCGTGTGCAATCAACACTTCTTCACCACGGACAATAGCGCCGATAGTACAGCCGGGTGGTAATTTTACTTTGCCGATGGTCTGACCGACCACTTTGGAAGTTGTGCTGTCACCGTGCGCAATGGCTTCTATCGCTTCAGCAGCGCCGCGGCGCAGGGAGTAGACGTTAACGATATCGCCGCGCCGCACGTGGGTCAGCAGCGCCGAAATAGTGGCCTGTTGTGGTGACACCGCGATATCAATTTCGCCGCCTTGCAACAGGTCGACATAAGCACTGCGTTTAATCAGCACCATGGTCTTTTGCGCGCCCATGCGTTTGGCCAGCATCGCCGACATAATGTTGGCTTCGTCGTCGTTGGTCACGGCAAGGAAAACGTCGACTTCGTCGATACTTTCTTCCTGCAACAACTCCGGATCTGAGGCGTCACCGGCATAAACCACGGTATTTTCCAACGCGCTGGATAAATACTCGGCGCGCTCT
>CBFGPY010000639.1:0-2358 GCA_965650755.1 uncultured Chromatiaceae bacterium
CATCAGCTGCTGTTGCTGGCCGCTTTCAACTTGTCGGATCTCATGGTCCAGCGCTGACAGCGGTCGGGTTGTCCAGTAATAAGCTAACAGCATAATCAAGGCCAATACCAGACCAATACCAATAAACCAACGCAATAGGGTTTGGCGGAAACTCTGCATCGGAGCTTCCAGTAGCCGGTCGTCCTGCAAGATATGAATAGTCAGTGGCATACTGCGCTCACCCATATCAAACAATAGGGCAAACGACAGCACCCAATAGGTTTTACCGTCTTGTTCCAGCGCTACAAATTCATGTTTGCCCGGCAGCATTTCATGTACCGGCGGCGTGAAAGTTTGATTCAGTGAGGAGTCGGATTGCCAGATGAGTTTGTCTTCAGAAACGATGTAAGCGCTGGTGCCGGAATCGGTGCGCAGAAAATCAGCCGGCAAAATGCTGTTATTAATCTCGACTACATCGTTTTTACTGGAGAGCTCAGACAAAAACGAATATAGATGCACTTCAAGTTTTTGTTCAGTGCTCGTCAGAAGCTGGGCAAAAAACGCCCGTTCAATTGCCAGAAAAGATGCCGGCAACATAAACACCAGCAGAACCAGGCAAACAATTGCCTGGCGCAGCTTCAGCGATAACGTCATGCACCAACCGCCAGGTTAAAACGATAGCCACGGCCTCTGAGCGTTTCAATCGGCTTGAGTTCGCCATCGGGGTCAAGTTTCTTACGTAAACGCAGCACAAAAACTTCGATGACATTACTGTCGAGGTCAAAATCCTGATCGTAAATGTGTTCTGTCAGTTCTGTTTTAGAGATCACTTTGGTCGGATTTAGCATGAAGTACTCTAAAACCTTGTATTCATATGCTGTCAACGGCACCTCTTCACCATGACACCAGACTTGCTGGGTGCGGCTGTTCAGGCTGATCGGGCCTGCGCTGAGGGTCGGGTCCGGTTGACCTGCTGCGCGCCGGATCAGCGCATTACAACGGGCCAGTAGTTCTTCCATATGGAAAGGTTTGGTCAGATAATCATCAGCGCCGGCGTCTAAGCCCTGAACTTTCTCCTGCCAGCTGCCGCGCGCCGTCAAAATAATCACCGGTGTTTTTATGTCCTGCTGGCGTGCTTTGCGGATCAGTGCCAGACCGTCCAGTTTGGGCAGGCCGATATCGATAATGGCCAGATCGTACGGGTACTCACTGATTTTAAAAAAACCATCTGAGCCATCATGGGATAAATCTACTGAAAATTGTTGCTGCATCAGGTGGTTTTTCACTTGTTCAGCAAGTAGCGTTTCGTCTTCAACAACCAGCACGCGCATGGCATATCCTTATCTTCAGTAAAAACAATGATCACAGTGTAAAACAGTGCGGGTCAGGCGCAAAGCCTGACCCGGCAGAAGTTATTGATTCCGGGGTGGTTCGACGACGACGGGCATTTGAGCACCCGGGTCACGGTCCATCATCGTGGTATATTCGCGGTTATTCAGTATGTAGGTGACGCGGTAGCCATCGACCACGCTTTGATATTCGACTTCAGTGCCGGCCTGATAACAAACCGTTTGCAGGTGCACGACGTCTTGTCCATTTTGTTTGCCGACATCGTGGCCGATTGACCCACCTAATACGGCACCGGCGGCCATGCCAACCTTTTTGTTGGAGCTGTTATGGCCAATCGCGTTACCCAGCGCGCCACCAATGATTGCGCCGACGATGGTTGGTGTAGCGGAATCCGCTTCACGCTGCACCACCTGCCGCTCTTCGCAGACGCGTTTGGGTTTATGAATTTCAATGGTTCTGTAGACAGGTTCTGACTTTGTGACATTTGCCATCACATATTGCTTTTTGCCGTAATGACCGGAGCAGGCGGTGATGAGAGGTAACAACAACAGCAGATAACGCATAAGAAATTCTCCGACAGGACAATAGTTTGACCTTAATAGCCAACAGCTTAACTTTAGCTGAATTGCGGAATTCGCAAAAAATAAACAAAAAGTTGCAAAAACGTAAATTAACACTAAGTTGAATAGACCAGACGTGTTGATTTGTTGCGTTTGGTCCACAACGTCGGCAGACGAATTTGCCGGCACCTTTTAACATGCTCTGAACAGCAAGGAAAGTCTGATGAACATGAAATCAGTATGGTTTGCACTCTGTGCAACGCTCGCCTGTATCGGCACTCAGCAAGCGAGTGCCGCATTAAATAATCCAGTCAATTCTGACCAGAAAACGGTTAATGCCAGTGTCGTAGCCAAGTTGGCGTTGAATAAAGCCGACCAACAGCAATTAGAAGCAATTCCGGGGATCGGTGCGAAAAAAGCGCAGGCGATTTTGGAATATATTAAACAAAACGGGCCGATTAAAGACAAA
>CBFGPY010000640.1:0-2357 GCA_965650755.1 uncultured Chromatiaceae bacterium
TGAAACTTTGATAGACACCACGCCCTGGGTTGCCCGGCTCTTCTCTGGGTACTGATCTAACGGGGTACGTTTACCATAACCGTTTTCAGTGACCGTCAGAATGGCGCCGTCAGATTTCGGCACAATCAGTGACACCACAGAGCCGTTTTCACGCAGTTTGATCCCACGCACGCCCGTTGCGGTACGGCCCATGCCGCGCACTTGTTCTTCATGGAAACGCACCACTTTACCGTCATCGGAGAACAGCATGATTTGGCTGTTGCCGTCAGTGATATCCACGCCAATCAGCTGGTCGCCTTCGTTCAGATTGACGGCAATAATACCGTTTGAACGTGGACGCGAGTATTCGGTCAGTGCGGTTTTCTTCACGGTGCCGTTCGCGGTTGCCATAAAGACAAATTTGCCTTCTTCGTATTCACGCACCGGCAGAATGGCGGTGATGCGCTCGTTTTCTTCCAACGGCAACAGGTTGACGATAGGTTTACCACGCGCCTGACGCGATGCCAGTGGTAATTGGTAGACCTTCAGCCAATACAGGCGGCCACGGTCAGAGAAGCACAAAATAGTGTCGTGGGTGGACGCCACCAGCAACTGGTCAACAAAGTCTTCGTCTTTGACTGTGGTTGCCGCTTTACCGCGGCCACCACGGCGCTGCGCTTCATAGTCAGTCAGCGCCTGATACTTGGCATAACCTAAATGCGACAGCGTCACGACAACGTCTTCTTCGGCGATCAGGTCTTCCATATTGATATCCAGTGCATTGTCCTGGATTTCGGTGCGGCGGGCGTCGCCATACTGGGCCTTCGCGGCTTCCAGCTCTTCACAAATCACTTCCATCAGGCGGACTGAGCTGGCCAGGATGTGCAGTAACTCAGCGATTAAATCGAGTAACTCTTTGTATTCGCCAAGGATTTTCTCATGTTCCAGACCGGTCAGTTTATGCAGACGTAAGTCCAGGATCGCTTGTGCCTGCTGCTCAGTCAGGTAGTAGTAGCCATCACGGATGCCAAAGTGTTCTTCCAGCCATTCCGGACGGGCGGCACTTTCACCGGCACGTTCCAGCATTTCCTGCACGTTACCGAGCTTCCAGCCACGGGAAACTAAGCCGGTTTTGGCATCTGACGGGCTGGACGAGTTTTTAATCAGCTCGATGATTTCGTCAATATTGGTCAGCGCAATCGCCAGACCTTCCAAGATATGGGCGCGGTCACGGGCTTTACGCAGGTCATACACTGTACGGCGTGTCACCACTTCGCGGCGGTGCAGCACAAAACACTCAAGAATTTCTTTGAGGCCCAGTAACTTCGGCTGGCCCTGGTCCAGTGCCACCATGTTAATACCAAACACAGTCTGCATCTGGGTATTGGCGTACAGGTGATTGATCAGGACGTCGCTGGATTCACCGCGTTTGACTTCAATGACAATGCGCATGCCGTCTTTGTCAGACTCATCGCGCAGCGCACTGATACCTTCAATGCGTTTTTCTTTCACCAGCTCGGCGATTTTCTCAATCAGCCGCGCTTTATTGACCTGATAAGGGATCTCTGTGACAACAATAGACTCACGGCCGGTTTTGTCATCTGTTTCGATATGGGTTTTGGCGCGGATATAGACCTTGCCGCGGCCGGTGCGATAAGCCTCTTCAATACCACGCCGGCCGTTGATAATAGCGGCAGTCGGGAAATCCGGGCCTGGAATATGTTCCATCAGCTCAGGGATAGTGATGTCCGGATTGGCAATAATCGCAAGGCACGCATTGATGACTTCGGTAATGTTGTGCGGCGGAATGTTGGTCGCCATCCCCACCGCGATACCGCTGGAGCCGTTGATCAATAAATTCGGGATTTTAGTTGGTAACACCGCCGGGATTTGTTCAGTGCCGTCATAGTTCGGCACAAAATCCACAGTTTCTTTATCCAAATCAGCCAGCAGCTCCTGGGTGATTTTAGCCATCCGCACTTCGGTGTAACGCATGGCGGCTGCGGAGTCACCGTCGACTGAACCGAAGTTGCCCTGGCCATCAACCAGCATATAACGCAGAGAAAACGGTTGAGCCATCCGGACTATAGTGTCATACACAGCGCTGTCGCCATGCGGGTGGTATTTACCGATCACGTCACCAACAACACGGGCGGACTTTTTATATGCTTTGTTCCAGTCGTTACCGAGTTCTTTCATTGCAAATAAAACACGGCGATGCACTGGTTTTAAACCGTCGCGCACATCCGGCAGCGCCCGGCCGACGATTACGCTCATCGCGTAATCCAGATAAGAGTTCTTTAATTCTTCTTCAATATTGATGGGAACAATTTCTTTGGCCAGATTTGTCATAAAAAGCGTTATATCCCTTAAAATCA
>CBFGPY010000641.1:0-2334 GCA_965650755.1 uncultured Chromatiaceae bacterium
TTGAAGATTATCTGACCTTGGCACAGCAAATTTCCGCCTCTGATATCCGCCCGCGGCTTGAGCATTTCCTGCAGATTGAAGCTGAGCTGATCCAAAGCCCGGATGCAGATTTTAAATTTCATAGCGGCAGCCCTATCTGATCTGATTTTCTTGCTTTATCCGTATTCTATGCAGGCCGACTTGACGACTTTGCGTCTGTTAGCCATACCTTATTTATGAGTGTTCCGTTGTCACTCTGAGACCTCACCTGTAGCAGTAGACAAGGATAACGAAAATGATTCTAAACCACTTATGGGGCTTATACGCTCATCCGAAAGAAGAGTGGCATACCATCGATAACCGCCACGAAAGTTTAAAATATAGCCTGACCCACATTCTGTTGGTCGCTCTCATCCCGTCTGTTTGTGCTTATTTTTCCGCAGTCAATATCGGCTGGAGTATCGGTGTCGGTGAACCTATCCGCCTGACTTCAGAAAGCGCGTCGATGCTGGCTGTGGCCATGTATATCGCGCTGATTGGTGGAGTCTTTGCGCTGGCTTATCTGGCGCACTGGATGGCCCATACTTTTGGCTCAGAACCTACATATACACAAACGCTGGAACTGGCATCTTACACGTCGACTCCATTATTTATGGTGGGCCTGGCGTCGCTGTACCCTGAATTGTGGTTTGTGATGTTAGTAGGCCTGGCTGGTTTGTCGTACTCAGTCTATCTGCTGTACGTCGGTGTCCCTATCCTGATGCACATTCCGGAAGAGCGCGGTTTTATTTATGCCAGTTCAGTGGTGACCTGCGGTTTAATTCTGCTGGTGTGTATTCTGACCGCAACTGCAATCTTGTGGAGTTCTGGTTTCGCGCCGATGTTTACACATTAGGCATTGCCAAATAATAGAAAAGGAGCCGAGGCTCCTTTTTTATTTCCGGCGAGACTGTCTTAACTTTCGTTATACAGTTCCAGATTCGCGGCCATGGCGGCTGCTTTTAATGCTTTGGAGTCCTCGCTGCGCGCAGCGTCCAGGCGGTTCAGATATTCCTGCGAAATATCGTTGGTGACGTAAACGCCGTCAAAGACCGACGTTTCAAACTTCTTAATTGCCGGGTTTTCGTCACGGACTGCGCCAATCAGATCTTCTAATGACTGGAAAATCAAACCATCAGCACCGATGATTTTACAGATGCTTTCCACATCATGGCCATGTGCAATCAGTTCATTGGCTGATGGCATATCAATACCATAAACGTTCGGGAAACGAATTTCCGGAGCAGCAGAAGCGAAGTAGACTTTGCTGGCACCTGCTTCCCGTGCCATTTCGATAATTTGGCCAGACGTAGTGCCGCGCACAATAGAATCATCCACCAGCAATACGTTTTTGCCTTTAAATTCTTGTTTGATAGCATTCAGTTTGCGCTTGACGGACTTCTTACGCTCACCTTGACCAGGCATGATAAAGGTACGACCAATATAGCGGTTCTTCACATAACCCTGACGATATGGCAGACCGAGTTCGTGAGCAATTTGCAGCGCCGCATCGTTACTGGTTTCCGGAATCGGGATCACCACATCAATATCCAGATGTGCCCATTCTTTTTTGATTTTCTGGCCGAGTTTTTTCCCCATGTTGACGCGGGATGCATAAACAGACACGTTGTCGATGGTCGAATCCGGCCGGGCAAAATACACATACTCAAAAATACAGGGCGTGTAAGTCGGGTTTTCCGCACATTGCTGGCTATAAAGCTGACCATCTTCAGTGATGTAAACCGCTTCACCCGGCATCACGTCACGCAGCACAGTGAAACCGTCAGCATCGAGCGCCACACTTTCTGACGCTACCATATATTCAGTGCCAAGCTCGGTTTCACGTTTGCCCATCACCAAAGGGCGAATGCCGTTTGGATCACGAAACGCCACCAGGCCGTGGCCGATGATCAGCGCTACCACTGCATAACCACCGCGCACTTTTCGGTGCACGCTGGAAACAGCACGGAAAATGGCGTCCGGCATCAGGTGTAAGGCATTGTCGCATTGCAGCTCATGTGCAAAGGCATTAAGCAGGACTTCAGAGTCTGAATTAGTGTTAACGTGACGGCGGGCGTCATTAAACAGCTGATCTTTCACTTCATCGGCATTGGTTAAATTACCGTTGTGCGCAAGTGCAATACCAAAAGGACTGTTGACGTAAAACGGCTGCGCTTCGTCGGAACCCTCGCTGCCGGCGGTCGGGTAGCGGCAATGGGCGATGCCCACGCGCCCGCCGAGCAGCGACATCGCGCCGGCGTCGAACACGTCGCGCACCAGGCCGTTGCCCTTGTGCACGCGCAGCTTGCCGCCGTC
>CBFGPY010000642.1:0-2333 GCA_965650755.1 uncultured Chromatiaceae bacterium
AACTTTGGCTGTTACTTCGCGTTCCAGATAAACGTTACGGACGATTTGTTGTTTCGCCAGGTCGACTGATTTCAGAACTTCTGGATCTTCGCTCAGGTTGGCGCTTTCTGCTTTGTTGGCAACAATCTTGTTGTTCACAACAGTATCCAGCGCAAACGGGAACAGTTCCTGCAGCGGTCTTTGACGATATTGCTCAGGCAGTGATGCCACAAAATCAAGAACTTCACTACGTGTGATGTCTGTACCGTTCACTTTAGCGACGACGGGGTTACCCACTTCGATAGCATTCTCACCTTCGCCAATAACTTGCGGCGTTTCAGGCGTTGCCGGTGTCTCGGTTGCAGGCGTTTCTGCCGCTGCCGGTGTTTCAGCAGCAGGCGCAGGCGTTGTTTCTGCCGCAGCGGTTTCTACTGCCGGAGCAGATTCACCCGCAGCAGGCGCTTCTGCCTGTGCCGTTGCTGCTGCGGTTTCTGTAGCCGCCGGTGTAACAGCTTTATTTTGCATCAGGAGCAGTCCGCCAGCGGCTACCCCCGCTACGATCACAACAGCACCCAGCAACAGCGGGACTGTGGATTTTTTGGTTTCTTTTGGCATTTCGCTAGTCATGTTTATAAACCCCGTAATAGGTTAAGTAGTGTGACGAATCCTGAGATGTAAGACTCTAGAACTCCTGTCATCAGGAATAAAGGGGGTAATTGGCGATTTCATGGCAGTTATCATTGTGATAATTCCACAATTTTGCCATAACACTGGATTGACGCCGCCCTGATGCGGGCTTATATCAAACTGTCATTAAATTACGGGCTTAAATACGGCCTTCCGAGGAGTCTATGTTGCTGGCACTGGCACAGAAAATTTTTGGTTCGAGTAACGAACGTTCACTGAAATCTTATTATAAGCATATCGCCCCGATTAATGCTCTGGAGCCGGAGTTTGAAAAACTCTCGGATGCTGAACTGCGTGCCAAAACGGATGAGTTCCGTGCGCGCCTCGCCAAGGGTGAAACCCTCGACAGTCTTTTGCATGAAGCCTTTGCCACAGTACGTGAAGCCGCCAAGCGCACCCTCGGCCAACGCCATTTTGATGTGCAGTTGGTGGGCGGCGCTGTTTTACATAGCGGCCGTATTTCCGAAATGCGTACCGGTGAAGGTAAAACCCTTGTTTCTACCCTTCCCACATATCTGAATGCCCTGACAGGCAAAGGCGTTCATGTGGTTACGGCCAACGACTATCTGGCGCGTCGTGACTCTGAATGGATGGGTCAGATTCATAAATTCCTGGGTCTGACTGTCGGCTGCATCGTCAACGGCGTTGACGAAAAGGCTCGCCAGGAAGCATATGCCGCTGACATTACCTACGGCACCAACAACGAATTTGGCTTTGATTACCTGCGCGACAATATGAAGTACCGCATGGAAAACATGGTACAGCGCCCGTTCAATTACGCCATCGTTGACGAAGTTGACTCGATCCTGATCGACGAAGCTCGTACACCCCTCATTATTTCCGGCCCCTCCGAAGATTCATCAGAAAGCTATATTGCCGTTAACCGCATTATCCCCAAGCTGGTTTCATCTGACTTTGAAGTTGATGAAAAAATGCGTTCCGCCACTCTAACAGAAGCCGGAACCGAGCATGTTGAGAACCTGCTGCGCGAACATGGTCTACTGACCGAAGGCAATATGTATGACGCGCATAACATCAACCTGGTGCATCACGTGAACCAGGCATTGCGCGCCCACAAACTCTTTGCCAAAGACCGCGATTACATCATCAAAGACAATAAAGTCGTTATTATTGATGAATTCACAGGCCGCATGATGGAAGGCCGCCGTTATTCGGAAGGCCTGCATCAGGCACTGGAGGCCAAAGAAGGCGTAAAGATCCAGAACGAAAACCAGACGCTGGCATCGATTACCTTCCAGAACTACTTCCGCCTCTACCCGAAACTGGCAGGTATGACCGGTACAGCCATGACCGAAGCTTCGGAATTTGCCGAGATTTATCGTCTGGGTGTGGTCGAGATCCCAACCAACCTGCCTGTTGCCCGTATCGATCATGACGACAAGATCTACAAGTCCCTGGCTGAGAAAGATGACGCCATCATTGACCAAATCCGTGCATGCCGTGAACGTAATCAGCCTGTACTGGTCGGGACGGTTTCAATTGAGAAATCGGAAACACTGTCAGCTAAACTCACCAGGCTGAAAATCCCGCACCAGGTGCTGAATGCCCGCCACCATGAGCAGGAAGCTTACATTATCGCGCAAGCGGGCTACCCCGGCGCGGTCACGATTGCCACCAACATGGCTGGTCGCGGTACCGATATTCAG
>CBFGPY010000643.1:0-2331 GCA_965650755.1 uncultured Chromatiaceae bacterium
AGCGCATGCGGCTGACGGACCGAGATCACAGTAACATTTTTCGGCGTGATATTGCGGACTTCGTCTAACAACTGGCGCTTGACGCGTTTTTCCAGAGTAGCTTCCAGCTCAAACGACGTATCAAAATGGTTTTCTATGCTGTTTTTTGATGAATGCGTGACCAGAACAATTTCAGTAATTCCGGCCGCAACGGCTTCCTGCACGACATATTGGATCAGCGGTTTATCCACAATTGGCAGCATTTCTTTTGGCATGGCTTTGGTCGCCGGCAACATTCTGGTACCAAGACCAGCGACAGGAATAACGGCCCGGGTGACAGCCCGCTCAGTCTGAGGACGTGGGGTTGCGGAAACTGCTTTTTTTAATTCCATGAATCACTCTTCTGTTGAGATATGCCCTGATCAGACTGCAGCGACGGCACAACATCACTCCACCATCCCGATGTATGGTAAGGCGCTTCTAACTGCAGCAACAAGCCGGATGAGGCTGAATTTATACCGTAACAGGCGGTAGCAAGGCAACGAAAACCGCCCTTTGAACGTCGGCCGATTTTATTGTATTGGCCAGGTTCAGGCATGCTCTTTCGTCATTTGCCGGTGATTTCGCTGGAAATTCGCCCACCTTGTGGCATTTTCATCCTCAAAAATTGGCTAAGTGACTGCTTTGCTTCGCAATTGCTGGCAAAGCTCACGCTGTGCTACTCTTGGCTGCTGCTACCTGATGCAGATTTTTCCTTGTTGTTACCACTCTTGATGTTGGCCTAAAAAAGGAACCCGGTTATCAGCCGTTTTGTTTTCTGGTTACCTCTGGTGTTTCAGACGCTGGCCCCGACTCCGCCCGGCGCCGGTTTCAGTTTGCCCGAAGCGACGCTGCTGCAGGCACGTCAGCAATATGATAACGACGGCTATCAGCGCATCCTCGCGATGCGGGATCTGCTCAACAACACACAATCTCAAACCGACTGGCAGAAGCTGCATCTGGTCAATCAATTTGCCAATCGACAAGTCCGGTTTGTCAGTGATACCGAACACTGGCGGCAAACCGATTATTGGGCCACGCCACTGGAGTCGCTGGGCAGTGGTGCCGGCGACTGTGAAGACTACAGTATCCTGAAATACTTTATGTTACGCGCGCTGGGCGTGCCCGATGACAAATTAAGACTGATGTATGTGCGCGCTTTGCGCCAGAATGAACCGCATATGGTACTGGTGTATTTTGAAAACCCGCAGGATTACCCATTGGTTCTGGACAATCTGGAACCTGAGATCCGCTCCGCCGCTGAACGTACCGACTTAAAACCAGTTTACAGTTTTAACGCCAGTGGGCTTTGGCTGGCCCGCGCCGGCGGTTTGGGCCATAAAGTTCAGAATCACAAAGGCAACAGCCACTGGCTGGCGGTGCTGGAGAAAATTGAAAGGGGCCAATAAATAAATGTTTGCTGCATATGCACTTATTGATATAACAACTACAAAGATGGCTTCAGCCGCTAGAGCAAAACCCTTATGACTGATCAGCAAAATTCATCATTGACCGAAGGTCCTGCTTCCGGCCGCGGTATTTCTCTGAACCTGCAACTCAGTGTTTTGCTGGTGTTGCTGGCCCTGCTGACGTTCGTCAGCTCAGTGCTGGTCAGTACCAGTAATATGCGTAGTTATCTTGATACGCAGTTATCGCAATCAGCCAAGGACACGGCCAACAGTCTGGGGCTGTCCATTTCCCCTTATGTTGGTGGCGCGGATATCACAGTGGCGGAAACAATGGTTTCGGCAATTTTTGATTCAGGTGCCTACCTGAAAATGAAATATACCGACACCGCCAAACAGGTGGTGTTTGACCGTTCTGCCGGGCTGGAGCTCGACGAAGTGCCGGCGTGGTTTATCCGCTGGTTCCATCTCGACCCGCCGATGATGACCTCAGAGGTCAACGATGGCTGGCGCATCGCTGGCACTCTTCAGGTGCAGGCTCATCCGGGTTATGCCTACTTAAGCCTGTGGCGTCACACCAAAGCGGTATTCTGGAACAGTTTGCTGATTTGTTTGCTGGCACTGGTTGCAGTGCATGTATTGCTGATCGCTGTGTTAAAACCACTGAAAGATATTGAAAAACAAGCACAAAACCTGGCTGAAAAACGTTTTGAACTGCTCAACTACATGCCGATGACCACAGAACTGCAGGCCGTGGTGCGGGCGTTAAACCGGATGGTTGCGCATGTGCGGCGTAATTTTGATGAAATGAACGACCGCGCTGAGCAGCTCAATCAGCAGGTCTATCTGGACCCACTGACCACATTACCGAACCGCCGCGCACTGATGCAGTCGTTTACCGCGCTAA
>CBFGPY010000644.1:0-2330 GCA_965650755.1 uncultured Chromatiaceae bacterium
GTCTGGGTCTTCCCGGAAGGCACCCGCAGCCGTGGCCGGGGCTTGTTGCCATTTAAAACCGGTGCTTTCCATATCGCTCAGCAGGCGCAGGTTGGCATAGTACCGATTTGTATGAGCAGTACTTCGGCGCAGATTAAGCTGAATCGCTGGAACAATGGTCGGATCATTATTGAATTTCTGCCGCCGTTAAGCCCGGCCGAATTGCATGCACCAGTCCGCGAGCTGGCTGCACAGGTCAGGGAAATGATGGCTGTAAAAATTGCTCAGCTTGATAGCGAGTTACACAGCGATTACACTGCGCAGACTACAACTGTCACAGGATGATCCAGATGTCTGAAAACTGGCAAGAATTTACTGAAGAGACTGTTAATGCACTGCTGGAAGACGGCAGTGATCCGGATGCGGAATACACAGTCGAACACCACTTTTATCACGCCGATTTTGCGCAGCTGGAGAAGCTGGCCGTTGAAGTGTTTAAGTTGGGTTTTGAAGTGACAGACGCCGAAGAAGTCGAATTTGAAGATGGCGGCAGTGCCTGGGTATTTGATGCCATCCGCGAGCAGTCGCTGATTGCTGCGGAGATCACTGCAGATGCCATTAAGCTGGAAAAGCTGGCGCAAAAATTCGGTATCGAATATGACGGCTGGGGCACCTACTTTGAAGGTGACGAAGAATTTGACGAGGATGACGAAGAGTAATTTCTTCTTAGTCTAAACAAGAGCCTGCGGGCTCTTTTTTTTGCCTGTCAGTTAAGTCCCTGCAGTACTATTGAGGCTAAGTCGTTATATGCCGGACTGAATCACTGCTGAATATATGGAATTTGCTCCCTTTGCAGCTACTAGATTGTCAGAAAAGTTTACATGCAGCTACTGCCGTACATTCTAAATACATGAATTAGAAAGATCTTTAATGTTGGTCTGGTTCATGCTTGTTTATTGAGCAGGACACCGACGCCGTACCTTGATGTCTTCAGTTTTACACTCAGCTCTCAAGGAGAAGAATATGAACAAATTACTTAAAACTACAGCTCTGGCCTGCGCCATGATGTTGCCGCAGTTCGCTCAGGCAGGTTTAGTGACACAATGGGAATATGAAGTCGCATCTGAGTGGACCGGAGCGACATATGAAGCTACAGGTCTCGGTACTACCAGTACAACCAGCTCAGTCCTGAGTTGGGGTGCTGATGGTGGCAGCTACGACACCAATCCAAAAAACCGCAGTGCCTTAGTGATCAGCAATAGCCCAAAAAGCGGGACTGATTTGGTCACCAACAGCATGGCTTATGTGCTGACCAACGTCATTACGCACTTTAACAACACCCTGACCGGTGGTACCAAAAGTCTTGAAACCGCACTGCTAAAAACCACTTTAAAATTAAAACCGTTTTTACCGGTACCAGGGCCAGCACTGCCAGCCAAAGAATTGGATTTCACTATCCGTTTTATTGAAACACCAAACGATGCAAACTGCGGTTTTGACAGTACTTCCAACTGTGACGACATTTTTGTTATCGAAATCGGTAGCCTGGTAAATTCTTTTACTTATGATGGCTTCAAGTACACCACTTCAATTATTGAAACCACTGCCAGTCTGACAGGTTTGAGCCCAGCCGCTTGTGCCGAAGCTGGTGCTTTACCTGGTTGCCTGGGTTTCAAAACCATTGAAAAAGCTGCAACTGATGCCAAATTCGGTTTGCTGATTGACGCTGTTGAAGTAGCTGAACCAGCCGGTACTGCAGCGTTAGGACTTGGGTTATTATCACTGTTTATGTACGGCCGCCGTCGTGCCGGTAAATAATGCTCAATAATTTAGGAAAGCCTGCATTTGCAGGCTTTTTTTATGGCTGACAGCTTTCTGTTGTTGCAATGAAAAAGGCGCCGAAGCGCCTTTTTTGATTTGTATACAAACTTATTTAGACCGGCGGCCTGATAAACGCAGTGCTAAAACAGAGAAGGCCAGTAAACCCAGTGTGGCAGGTGCTGGGACTGTGATTTTCTCACCTTCAATGGTAAAGCCAAATTGTGCTGTGGTGTTTTGACCTTCAACGGTCTGGAAGCCGACACAACCTGCCGGGGCGTTGGCAATTGCACAAGCTGCAGCAGTTAGTGCTGTCAGTGACTGAGTTGTTTCGACCAGTTTCACAGTGTATTTGTAGCCGTCATAGACGAAGTTTGTGACCAGACTGGCCGGGTTGTCGATCACAAAAATGTCATCGCAGGCACCGATGCTGGTGAAACCGCAGCTTGCAGCTGAACCGGTATTTGATGTTTCTTTAAAACGGATGTCGAAGTTCAGTACTTTTGGTGGAAACAGCGGGCCTACGACCGGAG
>CBFGPY010000645.1:0-2326 GCA_965650755.1 uncultured Chromatiaceae bacterium
CCTGAAAAACAACGAAAAAATGGGGCTTTTGCCGTTTCTGTCGTCATGCAATACTAAAACCCATTCAAATAACCATAACAGGACAGTGAACATGGGCGCAGCAAGTTCCAAAACATCCAACGTCTTTCCCGCGAGCGTTGTATCAGAAGGTACAGGCGCACAATTACTCGTACGCACTTTGGTTGCCCATGGTGCGCGCCGCATATCCTGCGTCGCCGGCGAAAGTTATCTGGCCGTATTGGATGCCCTGCTCGATCATCCGGATGTAAAGGTCACAACCTGCCGCCAGGAAGGGGGCGCTGCCTTCATGGCTGAAAGCTGGGGCAAACTGACGGGAGAGCCCGGGATATGTTTTGTGACACGCGGACCCGGCGCCTGTAACGCCTCTATTGGCGTACACACCGCTATGCAGGATTCAACACCGATGATCCTGTTCATGGGTCAGGTAGGCCGCACCGATAAAGGCCGCGAAGCTTTTCAGGAAATCGATGTGCGCGAAGTTTTCGGTGGCCTTGCAAAATGGGCCACTGAAATTGATGACGCCGCCCGTGTACCGGAAATTATTGCACGCGCTTATGCTGTCGCCACGACAGGACGCCCCGGCCCTGTCGTTATTGGCTTGCCCGAAGATATGTTAACCGAAGTCGCCAAAGCAGCCATCCCCGTCCCTGCAAAGCCATCGCCAGCCACGCTGACAAAAGAAGCGCTGACGCAGATTAAAACACTCCTGCAGGATGCAAGACAGCCCGTCGTACTCGTCGGCGGCAGTGGCTGGACTGAAAAAGGCATCGAAGATCTGGCAAGCTTTGCCAGCACCGCGCAATTACCTGTGACAGCGTCGTTCCGCCGCCAGGATCTTTTTAACCACAAACATAAATGTTATGTCGGTGAATTGGGAACGGGACCAAATCCCAAACTGGTCGAAAAGATCAAAGATGCCGATCTGGTACTGGTCATCGGCGCGCGCCTCGATGAGATTTGCACACAAGGTTACACGCTTTTTGATGTGCCTGTTCCCCGTCAGAAAATCATTCACATCCACCAAAGCATAGATGAAATTGGAAAAGTATATCAGCCCACATTGGGTCTAACAGCAGATTTGAACGAGGCTGCGAATGCACTAGTCGCCATGGCACACGGGCTTGATGGCCGCTTGTGGGCAGGATGGCGTGATGAATTGCGCACACAATATCAAAACTGGATCAGCATAGACACAGGCAGCCAGCCGCGTTGGCGCGGTGCCAATATGACAGCCATTTTTGCATGGCTGCGTGACAACCTGCCAGAAGACGCAATCATCACAACAGACGCCGGTAATTTCAGCGGCTGGGCGCAACGTTATTTACAGTATGGCCGCCCTGGTCGTCTGCTGGCCCCGATCAACGGTGCTATGGGATATGCTGTGCCCTCTGCTATTGGTGCGTCATTAGCACAACCCGAGAAAGTGGTTTTGGGTTTGTGTGGTGATGGCGGCTTCATGATGACAGGTCAGGAACTGGCAACTGCCATGCACCACAATGCGCACCCGATCATTATGGTTTGCAACAATGGCATGTATGGCACGATCCGTATGCACCAGGAAAAGCATTATCCCGGTCGTATCAGCGCAACCGCCCTGACCAACCCGGATTTTGCAAAGCTCGCCGAAAGCTATGGCGCTTTCTCAGCACGCGTGGAACAGGCTGAGGATTTCCCCGCTATCTGGGAAAAAGCCCGAAATGCTGGTCGTATCGCCATTATTGAGATCAGAATGGACCCTGCTCAGTTGACAACTAACGCCAGAATCTGAGTATTATTGAAAAAATAAGTGCATTTGGGCGCCAATGCCCTTATGACAAAAAACAGATTAACAGGGACTAAAGCGTATGACTGAATCTGCCGTGAAAGAAAGGCTGCGACAGCAGCCAGGTCGTATTAAAACCGATCCTGCTATATGTGGCGGACGGCCCCATATTCATCGCAAATATATCGAAGTTATTGATGTGATGAATATGCTGGAGGCTGGTGACACCAGCGCTGATATCGTTAAAAAATATCCGAAAATTACAGAGCAGGATATCAATGCCTGCCGTGCCTATCAGGCCACACTAATTGTAAAGACGCTATCTAAACAATTCGCACAGGCCGGACAAAAGCCGTTCTTCATGCTAGATGAAAACACATCTTATTTCATGCTGCCTGAAGTCATCAAAATGTTCGGCCCCTCATCGCATGTTTTTGCCGAAGGCCTGTTTAGCGAGAACAATGATGATGAAAAGCATATCTGGGCACATATGGTCGAAAAAGGCTATCGCGCCATTCTGACTATGGACAATGATTTTAAGCG
>CBFGPY010000646.1:0-2325 GCA_965650755.1 uncultured Chromatiaceae bacterium
TGTCTCCTCGTCAAATCTGCTGGTTGCTGGCCGGACCTGCTGCGTTGTTATTGTTCAGTATCTGGACTGTACCTGGCCTGAGCAGCACGGCCAGTTTATTATGCGGTGTGACGCTGTGGATGGTGATCTGGTGGATCAGCGAAGCAGCGCCTATTCCGGTCACCTCGTTATTGCCGATGCTGTTGTTTCCGCTGCTTGGCATCAGTTCGGCGGAAGCAGCAACTTCACCTTATGCGCACCCGCTGATTTTTATGTTTTTTGGTGGCTTTTGTCTGTCAATTGCGCTGGAAAAAACCGGTTTACACCAACAAATTGCTGAGCGTGCGCTACGTCACGTCGGAGGTGCCCCCGCCCGGCAACTGGCGGCGCTGATGGCCATCACCGCGTTTTTATCAATGTGGATGTCCAATACTGCCACAGCCGTGATGATGTTACCTATTGCCTTGTCGATTGTCGCCGTAGCGCCGCAAGGCAATCGCGCAGCATTGGCACCGGCGTTGTTATTAGGCGTGGCTTACGCGTCCAGCATCGGCGGTATCGCAACTTTAATTGGCACCCCGCCGAACGCGCTGCTGGCCGCTTTTCTGGAAAAAACTTATCAGATCAAACTTGGTTTTGGCCAATGGATGCTGTTGGGGGTACCGTTGGCGCTGGCCATGGCAGTGGTCTGTTGGTTTTGGCTGAGCCGGGTTTATTTCCGGCTGCATTTGCTGCCAACTACGCCCTATCGGTTAGACAAAAGGCCATTGCCACTTTCAGCTGATCAGCGTCAGGTTGCAATAGTTTTTATGCTGACTGCGCTGTGCTGGATTTTCCAGCCACTGCTTAGTAAATGGAGCGGGCTGAGCCTGAGTGACACTATCATCGCGTTAGCCGCTGCTTTTGCGCTGTTTTTACTGCCAGTGTGGCAACCCCGCAGCACTGCTGTAACTGAAGGCCCGGCAGCTGCCCAGCCAGTGCTGAATTGGCAAGACAGCGAAAAGTTACCCTGGGGCGTGCTGCTGTTATTTGGTGGAGGTCTGAGTCTGGCGGGTCAGTTGCAGCAACATGGCGTGTCTGATGCGCTGGCGCAGCTGTTTCAGGGGTTACAGGGCGTGCCGCCGCTGTTTATCATTGCCGGTGTCGCGCTACTGATCGTGTTTTTAACTGAATTGACCAGTAATACCGCTGTCGCTGCGGCCTTTCTCCCCATTCTGGGCCCTGTCGCGCTAAGCCTGGAATTATCTCCGCTTTATTTGGTGGTACCTGCGGCACTGGCTGCCAGTCTTGGATTTATGATGCCAGTCGGGACTCCACCCAACGCCATAGTGTTTGCCAGTGGCCAGCTGCAAATCCGCGACATGATCCGTGCCGGTTTTGTGCTGAATATTGCCGGTGTGCTGCTGATCACGCTGTTCTGTTGGTTGATTCTGCCATTCTGGCTATAGCGGGTCTGATGGTAAGAGACCATAAAAAAACCGGGCTTGTTGCCCGGTTTGTTTTTGTGCCTGCTACTTACGCTACTGTTTGCGCCTTTCTGCTCCGGTGGTACTGCACCAGACCAATCACCGACGCCGCAATCCAGAACACTTCAATGACAAAACTAGCCAGATTGAAGTTGATACAGAGGCTGAATAACAAAAACAAAGCACCGGTCAGGTTCATCAGGTTATAAGTCAAACCTTTAGGTGACACTTTGTTGAGTTGTAACAGGAAAAAGGCACCGACCACCAGCGAGGTGCCGGCCATACCGATAATATCTGCAAGCAGATCCATATTGAAGTTTCCACAAACAAGCTGAAGTTCGTCCAAAACAGGCTGGCCCTTTCCATGGGGAGGACGATTCTCTGGCTCAAAATTGAGCTTCCGTGAGACAGCTTGGCCGGGAGCAGCTGGCGCATATTTCAGCAATTGCAGCTTTCCCACAAAAGCAAAAAGGTCTTTGTTTCCAAAGACCTTTTTGCTTTAATTTGGAGCGGGCAACGAGACTCGAACTCGTGACCTCGACCTTGGCAAGGTAGCGCTCTACCAACTGAGCTATGCCCGCATAATTTTTTACTTACTGCTATGGTGTTGACAGTAAGTGGTGCCCGGGGCCGGACTTGAACCGGCACGCCCTTTCGAGCGAGGGATTTTAAATCCCTTGTGTCTACCGATTTCACCACCCGGGCAGACAACGATTGTGTTTTAACTAGCTAAATGGAGGCGGGTCCCGGAGTCGAACCGAGGTGGACGGATTTGCAATCCGCTGCATGGCCACTCTGCCAACCCGCCGTCTACTACTTTTCAGATTAATTTGGAGCGGGCAACGAGACTCGAACTCGTGACCTCGACCTTGGCAAGGTA
>CBFGPY010000647.1:0-2310 GCA_965650755.1 uncultured Chromatiaceae bacterium
GACGATGTCGATTGTGGCGGTTTTTATTCCTATCGCATTTCTGGACGGTATTACCGGCCAGTGGTTTAAGCCTTTTGGTCTGACGGTGGCTTGTTCGGTATTAGTGTCGTTGTTTATCTCTTTTACCATTGACCCGATGATGTCTGCCTACTGGCATGACCCGGATCATGACAAGAACAAGCAGCGCAGGGGCCTGGGGAAAGTATTCCAGAAATTCAACATTTGGTTTGATCATCAGGCTGAGCGTTACTCACGGCTGATTGGCTGGGCACTGAAACACCGCAAGTCGATGTGGTTCCTGGCATTTTTAAGTTTCTTCGGTGCCTTATTTTTACAAGGTAAGTTTGGCGGCTCGGGCTTTATGCCGGACACCGATAACGGTGCATTTATTGTGTCTATCCGGGCGCCGAGTGAGGCCAGCATCGAATACACCAAAGCCAAAGCAGCCCAGGTTGCAGAGATCACCCAGGTCCTGCCGGAACATCGTTATACCCAGACCACCATCGGTGTGCAGGGTAACATTACCCGGGCTCAGGTGTTTGTCCGGTTAGTGCCGGAAAAAGACCGCAACCGCAGTGCTAAGCAAGTTGCCGAAGAAGTGCGCGGTAAAATTAAAGCGCTGGTTGGTGCTGAGTTCACGGTATCTGCTGATTTAAATGGCGGCGGTGGTGGTGACGGCAAACCATTACAAATTCAGTTCCGTGGTCCTGAAACCCGCGTACTGGAAGGCATCGTGATGGATTTTGTCGAGAAGCTGAAAAGAGTACCGGGTGCTGTTGATGTTGGTTTGTCGGCGCAGGATCCAAAACCTGAGCTGCAGGTTGAATTTGACCGTGGTCTGGCCGCCAGTGTTGGTCTGTCGATGAGTGATGCCGCCAATGCGATGCGTCTTGCTTTTGCCGGTGCAGAAATCGGCGACTG
Source organism: uncultured Chromatiaceae bacterium (assembly GCA_965650755.1). Classification (GTDB taxonomy): domain Bacteria; phylum Pseudomonadota; class Gammaproteobacteria; order Enterobacterales; family Alteromonadaceae; genus Pararheinheimera. Next base: position 922 of record CBFGPY010000647.1, read on the forward strand.
GGTCGACCCAACAGGTGAAACCCGTAACGTCTTTGTCCGGGTAAGACCGGAAGAACGCGCCACAGTGGCGGATCTGGAGCAGCTCCCACTGTTATCCAGTAAAACCGGCGCATTAGTGCCGTTGGAGCAAGTAGCGACAGTGACGCTGGGGAAAGGCCCGGCGCTGATTGAGCACCTGGATCGGGAAACCATGATGGCGGTCACAGCCAACGTACAGGGCCGTAGTTTTGGTGAAGTTTTTGCGGACGCTATGAAGCTCGCTAAACAAATCGATTTCCCACCCGGATATGATTTAGTGGTTGGTGGTGAAGGTCGTGACCAGCAGGAAGTGTTCGGTAAAATCTTCGGCGCACTGGGTCTTGCCGTAGTGTTGATGTACCTGATCCTGGTGGTGCAATTCCACAGTTTTATGGCGCCGGTGGCTATTATGATGTCATTACCACTGTCCCTGATTGGCGTGGTGTTGGCACTGTTGATCGGTAATTCAACGCTGAACCTGATGAGCCTGATTGGCGTGGTGATGCTAATGGGCATAGTGGCGAAAAACGCTATTCTGCTGGTTGACTGCGCCCGTAAAAAAGAACAGCTGGAAGGTATGTCGCTGGAAGAGTCGTTAATAGCCGCTGGTCGCGAACGCCTGCGGCCTATTCTGATGACCACTTTTGCCCTGGTGGCAGGCATGTTACCGGTTGCAATCGGTGTTGGCGAAGGCTCTGGCTTCTACCGGCCTTTGGGTATTGCGGTCATTGGCGGGACTATTACTTCAACCATCCTGACCTTATTAGTAGTGCCGACGTTCTACGATAGTCTGGAGACGCTGAAGCGTCGAATCAAAGCCCGTTTTAAAGGTAAAAAAGCAACTGCGGCTCACGCCACAATTGAAACACCTGCATCCTAATAGGCTTTATGCGAAAACAACAAGGGCGCCAGATGGCGCCCTTGTTGTTTAGTGAAGTGTCGTGCTTAGAAACCCAGACTTACCGTGAAACTGGCGGTACGGCCGGCTCCAATGTAATAAGCGCCTTCCTGGCCACCGGACAGATATTCTTCGTCCGTCAGGTTATTGACCAACAACGATAAATCCACATATTGGAACATCGCGTCCTGGCTCAGGGTCTTCTGATAACCTAAAGATAAATCCAGTACTGTAGAGGCTGGCAATTCGTCTTTGTTACCACCCAGCGCTGCACCATAGTATTCAGCTGTATGACGGGCAGTCAGAGCACCGTGATATTTGTCTGTGTTAAAACGGGCAGACACAGTCACAATTGTCTCTGGTGCGCCTGCCACCTGATCATCTTCAAAGATGCCGCGTGGGTTTTTCACCGTCTGATTGCCTTGTTTAATCGAACCATTAATGGTCTGGTTATACACCGCATCATTGAGCGT
>CBFGPY010000648.1:0-2310 GCA_965650755.1 uncultured Chromatiaceae bacterium
TACACAAGATCTTGCTGATGAATTATTTATTGAAGTACACGGAACTTATCCGAACTTCGGCAGTCAAGAACCTGATGTCATGCGAGTGTAACATATCAGACCAGAAATATGCAGGCAGGCTAAATAAGTTTGTTTAAATTTTCGCTGTATTTTGTTGACATTTTCGGCTATCCAGCCGTCTGAATTGAAATTTCTGGGCTAAAACTACAATTCTGGTAGGCTTTAGCAGTCTGTTTATCTGAGTATTTAATCATGAACCCATCTTTGAAAGGTCTGCTGGCCGGACTCGGGCTATGTGGAGGTCTTCACGTGCAAGCAACTGAACTGACCATCGCTACTTTTAACGTCAGCATGGAAGCCGAAAACTACGTCGCCAAAGGCAGTCCACTCGGCCCGCAAGTACTGTCGCAGCAATTAGCCAGTGGCGCCAATCCGCAAATCAGCAACATCGCTGCGATTTTGCAGCAAGTACGGCCTGATATTTTACTATTGAACGAATTTGATTACATAACGGATCCGGCACAAGGCGTGCAGCAGTTTATCCGGCAGTATCTGGCAAAACCGCAGCAAGGCGGCAAACCTCTGCAATATCCCTACTTCTATTATCAGACGGTCAACACCGGCCAGCCCAGTGGCTTTGATCTAAATAACGATGGCAAAGTTGAAGGCGCTGAAGATGCCTGGGGTTTTGGCCATTATCCTGGCCAGTACGCGATGATGGTGTTGTCGCGTTATCCGATTGATGCCGCTAAAGCCCGCACTTTCCAGCACTTTAAGTGGAAAGACATGCCGGGCCATAAAGTGACGAAAAAAGCCGATGGCAGTGCCTGGTTCAGCCCGCAAGCCTGGGAAAAAATGCCATTGTCCAGCAAATCACACTGGGATTTACCGCTGGATGTTGATGGTAAGCCATTGCATTTATTAATCAGTCACCCAACTCCACCAGTGTTTGATGGCCCGGAAAACCGCAACGGTCATCGCAATCACGACGAAGTAAAATTCTGGGTCGATTATTTATCCGGTCCGGCCGGCTATATCTACGACGACAAAGGTGGCCGTGGGGGTTATCAGAGCACTGCACCTTTTGTGGTGATGGGCGATCAGAATTCATCACCGGACGAAGGCGATGCGCATCGCGATGCCATTCAGGCATTGGTGAATCATCCAAAAATCCAGCATGACCCAGTCCCGCAAAGCGCCGGCGGCGCCGCGCACAGTCCGGATAATCCATTGGCAAAATTCCATACCGCCGGCTGGCGGATGCGGGCAGACTATGTTCTGCCGTCCAAACAGGGCATCAAAGTCCACAGCAGTGGAGTGTTCTGGCCGGCTAAAGGCGAGCCATTATATGAAGCTGTAGCCAGCCGCGGCGCCAGTTCAGATCACCGGCTGGTTTGGGTCAAACTGAGCCTGACTGACGAGAAAGAATAAGCAGGTAGTTACTGCTAGACGAAAGGAAATAAAAAAAACCGCCCAAGGCGGTTTTTTTTATGTCTGATACAACTGCTTACTTCGACTGCTCAGCCAGTGGTGCGCTGTACGCCAGTTCCATATCCCAGGGTAAGTGGATCCAGGTATCCTGCTCAATATCGGTGACATATTTGTCAACCAACGCTTTACCTTGTGGTTTGGCATAGACAGTGGCAAAACAGGCTTTTGGAAAACGCTCACGCAGCGCGCGCGCCGTTTCACCGGTATCGACCAGATCGTCAATCACCAGCAGGCGTTCAGAATCCGGCAAAGCCGCGTCTTTTAGCACTTTCAGCGCACGTTGCTGGTCGTGGTCATAGCTTGATACACAAATGGTATCCAGCACCCGGATATTCAGCTCACGGGCAATGATGGTGGCCGGTACCAGGCCACCGCGGCTCACCGCGACAATGCTGTCAAAATTGCCATGCAGACACATTTTCGCCAGCTCTTTGGTAGCGCGGTGAAAAGCTTCCCACGACACATAAAAGTTCTTGTTACTGGACAATGACATGTTGCAGCTCCTGTTACACCAGCGCCAACGCGATTTCTACCATCTCGTTAAAGCTGGTCTGACGCTCGTCCGGGCTTAAAGATTCACCGGTGCGGATATGGTCAGACACCGTCATAATCGCCAGCGCATTGATGCCGTATTCTGCAGCTACACCATACAAACCGGCCGCTTCCATCTCAACGCCAAGGATGCCGTATTTTTCCAGCGTATCAAACAGCGTTTCGCTCGGGTTGTAGAACAAATCAGAAGTGAACACGTTACCGACTTTGACGCCGATATTTTTCGCCCGGGCCGCAGCTACTGCGCGCTCCAGCAGGTCATAGCTT
>CBFGPY010000649.1:0-2306 GCA_965650755.1 uncultured Chromatiaceae bacterium
GTTTAGCGCGATCAAAATACCAGCCCGGCAGTGGCCCCAGGCTTGGTGCTAAAGTTTTGTCTACAATGATCGCGCTGCTGGCGCTAATGCGGGCTAAGGTCAACACTGAGCCCAAAGCAGCCTGATGTGTCGGCGAACCCAAAGCGGCATATTCCCATAACTTGTGCTGATTCATATAACGATGCAGACTTTTTGGCTGCACCGGGCCTAAGGAGAATTCCAGTAACATATGACCGATAAATTTGCCTTTGCCTGGCTGGTATAACCAACCTTTCATCGCCTTTTTTGCCGACCGCTCAAACATGCCTTTTGGGTATGAATCCAGCGTATCAATAGCTTCAACGTTACCGGCTTCATTGACCAAAAATCGCATCGCCACATAACCAAAAGCACCTTGTTGCGCAGCTTCTTTTGGATACTCGGGTTCGCGGCGTTTGACCGGCATCCGCCATTCGGTACTATCTTTTGCCACCGGCTTCTCGCTGAGTTTAACCGGCACTTTGACCTGAGCTTGCAGTGTCGCCAGCTGTTGTTGTGCCTGTGCTTGTTGCGTGGCATTCAGTTTGGCTACAACCTGCTGATACAACCCCTGTGCCTTGGGATGGCCGAGTTCTGCCGCTAAGGCGAAGTAGCTGGCAGCGCGAACTAAATCCTGCGGCTGGCCTTCGCCGTTATAGGCCATGGCGGCGAGATTAAATGCTGCTTGTTCACTGCCTAAAGGCAGCAGTGCATTAAATTCGGTGCTTGCTTTGGTAAAGTCTTTTTGATCATAGGCTTGCAGTGCAGTGAGCAGGTCGGCTTGGGTGGTAAATGCGCTGAAAAGCAGCGCCAGCAGTGGCAGTTTAGGCATCAGAAGATCCTTTTCTGGGTAATTATCTATTTTAGGTGCGGTATTGTTACATAAATACTGCATTGTTTTAATATTTTGCTTGCGATATTCCCGCTTTTGGCTGGTTGACACTATTGCTGTCAGTACCGCATAGTAAAAATCCCTTGATGCAAATTTATGCAGAGTACTGGTGATGCCGCAAAACCCAATCTGTTGGTTGTTGCTGTCACAACAGGTTGATAAACCTGTCAATCTGCACGCCTGCGCCACTGATTACCACTTGTCTGAGTGGTTCGACCTATAAGTTTTTCCCCCGCTGAGTAACCCGGAATTCCGGCACCCTGCTGTTTTGCGCCAGCCGGGTTCCTGAAGTCATTGGCCTTTTGGGCCATGCATTGTTCGACCATCAAAACCACAACAACAGGAATACAACGATGAAAGCAACGTTTAAACACGTCGCGCTGGCGACTCTATTATTGGCCGGCAGCCCGGCGCTGGCCGCTTGTTTGCAACAGGAAAGCGAAAACAACAATACCGAAGCCAAAGCCAACGCAGGCCTGTGCAGTGGTCAGGCGGTCAATGGCAGTATCAGCAGCAGCTCGGATGTTGACTGGTATAGCTTTGACACCAGCAGCACCGGCGACATTAGTGTCAGCCTCAGTCACGGCACAACTGCTGACTTTGATTTTTATCTGTACCGTAGTAGCGGCAGTTATATTTTGTCGGGCCAGAGTAGCAGCAGACCGGAAACCGGCACTTACCGCGCTGCGAGCGCTGGTAAGCATTTTATTAAGATAGCGCGCTACAGCGGCACCGGCAGTTATGGCCTGACGGTGACTTTTAACGGCAGTGCTTCGGGCGGCGGCGGCGGTACCACACCTCCAGTGAGCTGCAGCTATGGTGCCCGGCCAGCCAAGCCGAGCAATCAAACCAGTTATTTAGTTGGCGGCAGTGCTGATGTATGTCCGGCACTCACAGCAGGTCAGGGCGCGTTGTTGCTGATGGGTGGTGGTACTGATGTTGACGCGGCTTTCAGTAACAGAGTCGGGCCCCAGATTAAAGCCGGTAATATCGTGGTGCTGCGTGCGGCGGGTACCGATGCCTACAATACCTATCTGCAGGGGCTGACCGGTGCGGCCTCAGTGGAAACCCTGATTGTGGATACGGTTGCTAAAGCCAATTCCGCTTATGTTGAATGGGCGATCAAATCGGCCGAAGCGGTGTTTATTGCCGGTGGCGATCAGTCGGCTTATCTGAACGCCTGGCAAGGCACATTGGTGCAAACAGCGCTGAAGCATGTCTATGACAAAGGTGGTGTAGTGGGTGGCACTTCGGCCGGCGACCACGTGCTGAGCCAGCATGTTTACGACCCGGATGGCGTCAGCGGCGCTGTCAGCAGCGAAGTGGTGACGGATTATTGCCATAACACCATCAATATCAGCAGCAATTTCCTCAGCTTCTCGCAATTGGCGAACAC
>CBFGPY010000650.1:0-2306 GCA_965650755.1 uncultured Chromatiaceae bacterium
CTCGGCTCATGAATTTCAGCAGATGTTTGTGACGGACCAGTATTGGTTTACCCGCCAGTCGTTTCTTGGCAGTGTGAAAGGTGAGGTGTTGACTTTGCTGGCCCGGGCCGGCACTGAGACTATCGGAGGCTTGCTTGACTATGCATTGCCGCTTGATGAACAGAGCGAAAAAGAATTATTGCTTGAACTTGCCAATATTCTGGCTGGTGCCTGTTTAAGTGGTTTTTCAAAACAGCTGGCATTACAGACGAAAGTCAGTATGCCGACGCTGTTTCACGCCGAATTGCGCCAGGTAGACAGCTTCCGCTGGTCCAGTACTTTACTGCTGGAAGTCGATTTTCAATTGGAAGGAACAGCATTTGATTCGCGGATAGTCATCTGTCTGGAGCAGCAGTCTGTTGCTGTCTTGCTGGATAGGCTCGACGCGCTGCTGGAGGACTAAGTCATGGATCTGACATCTTTGCATGCTCAACTGCATAACCGGCTACCGCTTGGAATTTGTCTGTTAAATGCAGAGTATCAGGTGTTGTACTGGAACGATTTTTTCAGTGACCGTACTGGTCAACCTTTAAATGAAGTACAGGGCCAAAGCTTGTTAACGCTGTTCCCGCAACAGGCAAGGTACTTAAAGAAAAAAATCGACAGTGTCTTTGTGTTAAACAATGCCAGTTTTTCCTATTGGGAGCATCAGCCACATGTGTTTCCGTTTTCTTCCAGCCGGCCTATCACCGGCGAAGAAACCCTGATGTATCAGAATATTGAATTTTTACCGGTTGAAATTGAAGGCGATGTAGTCAGGACTATTTGTCTGATAGTGCAGGATGTGACTGAGTTAGCAGGGTATTTTCTTGCTGAGCAACAGCTCTCGGCCCGGCTGGAGCAAGAGCATGCTGAACTTAAAACATTGAATGAAAAACTGACCATGGCGCAAAGTCAGTTGCTGCAGTCCGAGAAAATGGCAGCCATTGGTCAGCTGGCAGCCGGGGTTGCGCACGAGATTAATAACCCGATTGGCTTTATCAGCTCCAACCTGCAAACGTTACAGGATTACGCTGCGCGTTTGCTGAAGCTGACTTCGTTTTATGAAAAAGTGATCAGCAAAACCGGAAACGCCACATTTACAGCGCTGCAGCAGGATACACAACAACGTCTGCAGTTCGATTTTGTTCGTCAGGATTTGCCGGAGTTACTCACTGAATCTATCGACGGCATTGAGCGCGTCTCCGAGATAGTAAAAAACCTCAAGGCATTTTCCCATGTTGACAATGCGCAGTGGCAACATGCCGACCTGGTCGCGGGGTTGGAAAACACCTTGAAAATTGCGGCGAATCAACTGAAGTATAAAGTGGAAATTCATCGGGATTACGCCGAAGATTTACCCGAAGTTTACTGTCAGCCAAATCAAATTAATCAGGTGTTTCTGAATTTGTTAGTCAACGCTGCACAGGCGATGCAGCACAAAGGTCATTTATACCTGCGCGCGTGGCAGCAGCAGCAATCAGTTTGCATCGAAGTTCGCGACTCAGGCCCGGGAATTGCGCCTGAACATATGAAACGCCTGTTTGAGCCCTTTTTCACAACCAAGCCAGTGGGCAGTGGGACAGGTCTTGGTTTGTCTTTGTCTTACAGTATCGTAAAAAAACATCAAGGCGATATTCTGGTCAAATCGGTGCCGGACCAAGGCGCCAGTTTCACCATCATTCTGCCGGTTGCCGGTCCTGCTACTGAGCCGAGCGCAACGCAATAAGCAAAGGCTGTATCGATGCCGGAATGGCGCCAAGCTGACGCAGGTCCTGATTTGCCTGCTGCGCCAGGGTGCTGATTGTTGTCAGACCAAAACAGGCGCTGGTGCCCTTAATCTGATGTAATAACCGCCCCAAGCCAGTCAGGTCGGCCTGCTCGCACAGTTGTTCCAGTTGATCAGCCAGCGGCGGTAAGCTTTGCCGGTACTCATCAAGTAATTCATCATCGGTGCCGACTGTGGGGGCCGGCACGGCCTTCGCTGTGATTGTTAGCTGCTGCGGTGGATATTCGGTCTGGATCTCTGCCAGGCAATTCAACAGCTGCTGGCGGGAAAAAGGTTTATTCATGGTGCGGCAGAACAAGCCGGCAGTGGCTCTCTGTGCATCATCAAAGACATCAGCACTCAGTGACAGGATAGGTGTATGCAAGCCAAGCGCCCGGATTTGCCGGCAAGAACGACGTTTTTGGCCAACGTTAGCCGAGCCAAAAGTGCGAGCGGTGAACATCCGTCTGCCAATTTGGCTGGGAAACTCGTGCGGAGCTCACCCGACGTGGGTGGAAAA
>CBFGPY010000651.1:0-2303 GCA_965650755.1 uncultured Chromatiaceae bacterium
ACCAGCGCGTCAGCCGCTTTAATCATTCTGGTTGGCTGGTTCCTGACCGACAGAGTGATAGAACCGCGGCTGAAACAGACGCAAGTTGACGGCGACCCGGCCAATCTGCCGAAGCTGGATGCATTAACAGATGCTGAGCGCAAAGGCCTGCGCTACGCGACACTGTCGATGCTGGTTTCTGGTTTGTTATTGATTTGGTCAGCTTCAGGTGCGGATTCCGCCTGGCGCGGTGCTGACGGCCTGTTGACCAGTGCCACCGCGCCGCTGATGCAGTCAATTGTCGGGCTTATCTTTGTGTTTTTCTTAATTCCCGGAGTGGTTTATGGCTATGCCTCGGGCTCAGCGAAAAACCATCGCGCTATTGTGCAGGGCATGAGCAAAGCCATGTCCGGGATGGGGTATTACATCGTGATGGCGTTTTTCTGCGCCCAGTTTATTTATGCTTTTGGTCAGTCCAATCTTGGCGCTTTACTGGCAATTAAAGGCGCATTGGCACTGAAAGAACTGGCGCTGCCACTCGGGGTGACCTTGGTTGGCATTGTGTTGCTGACCGCGTCAGTCAATTTATTGGTGGGTTCTGCCTCAGCGAAATGGGCACTAATTGGCGCCATTATGGTACCGATGTTGATGGAGCTTGGCGTGTCGCCAGATTTAACCCAAGCGGCATATCGTGTTGGTGATTCATCGACCAACATCATCACGCCTTTAATGCCCTACTTCCCGCTGATTGTGGTGTTTTGCCAGAAGTATGTGAAAACAACGGGTATTGGCACGCTCATTGCGCTAATGCTGCCGTTTTCCGTATCTTTCCTGGTGCTGTGGAGCGCTTTCCTGTTGCTGTACTGGGCGCTGGGTATTCCGCTTGGGATCGGTGCGCATTACACTTTCCCGGCCCTGTAAAAATAAAACGCCGGAACAGCCCAGTCAGCTGTTCCGGCGTTTTTGTGGTTGATTGTCAATGGGCCGGCATTAACGGCCATCACCAGCCCAGCGGAACAAAGCGGCCGCTGCGGCTAAAAACCCCAGGCTCATCGCCGCCATCACGCCAAGTTGCACACTGACATCGGCAAAACCGGCGCCATCCAGCATCACAGCCCGCGCGGCGCTGACCAGATGTGTCAGCGGAAACAGCTGTGCAAACCACTGGACCGCTTCCGGCGCGCCTTCGAGGCTAAACCAGACGCCAGATAAAATCATCATTGGCCAGCTGGTCATATTGAGTAAACCTCCGGTCAGCTCTTCACTTTGCAGCCGGCTGGCAATTAATAGCGCTAACGCAATCATCGACAATGCGCCAAGCGCCGCCACCATTAACAGCAAAACATAACTACCCAGCATCATCAGGCCAAACAGCTGCTGACAGCTAATGAAGACCACTCCCGCGATCAGCAGAACTATCACCAACCGCGACACCACCTGAGCGCCAACGAATTCCAGCGCCGTCAAAGGCGTAGCCTGTAGCCGTTTTAGTACCGAATTTTTCCGGTAACGCACCAGCACATAACCAACACCAAACAAACAGGAAAACATCATGTTCATGCCCAAAATACCCGGCAACACAAAATCGACATAGCGAATGGCCTGGCCAGTGACTTCCTCGCGCTTGGCACCGGGCCACTGTTGCAGCAGAATTTTTTCTACCAGATACCCTTTGGCTGAATCCGGATTGACCACATAGCGGTTTGCGGTCAAATCAATCAGCAAATCTATCTGATGATGCGCCAGCCGCTGTTTGGCCAGCGCTTCAGTCTGATAAGGCACAAACTCAACAAAACGGGTGTTCAGCAGCGGATGCTGGGTTTTGTCCAGCTGTGCACCTTGCTGTAAAACACCGACTTTATATTCGGCTTTGGGCGCGCCGGAGAACACAAAAGCAAAACCGGCTACCAGTAAAAACGGAAACAATAAGTTCCAGCCGAGCGCAGCCCGGTCGCGCCAGAACTCCAGATTGCGCGCTTTTAATACCGCAATAAAACGCCTGAAACTAAACATTATGCAGCCTCCGTAGTGACAGCGCTTAAGGCATGGCCGGTTAATTTCAGGAACAAATCATCCAGCGTCGCTGATTTCACCAACAAGCCCTGCAACGGCACTTGTTGTTGCAGCAGCGCCTGAATGCTTTGCTGCACGTCCGGCGTCTGAATGCACAGCTGGCCGCCTTGTACACTGACCTGCTGGCCCACCGGCATATGTGGCAGAAAGCCCGGATCTGGTAGCTGAAGCAAAGCGCCTTCAAAATGCTGCCTGAGCAGCGTCTGCGGTGACCCCTGCGCGATAATTTGGCCTTTGTCGACGATAATCAG
>CBFGPY010000652.1:0-2302 GCA_965650755.1 uncultured Chromatiaceae bacterium
GTTCAACCGGTGCCGGCCGACGTTTGAGCATAGGCTACAAAACGCTACCGACTGTCATCGATCCGTCGCCGGCTTGTCATCGCTGCCCCCTACCCTCGCCGCGAGCCCGGTCATCTGACCGGCGTCCGCATTGTTCACGAGGGAAAGTCATGAACCGGAACGTCAACATTTCAGCGCTGGCGCGGCGCCGGCAGTCGCTGGCCATTGCCATCGCACTCGGCCTCGCCGGCCTGAGCAGCACCGCCACGGCCAACGTGGTCATCAGTCAGCTATACGGTGGCGGTGGCAACAGTGGTGCAACACTGCGGCAGGATTTTGTCGAGTTGCACAACACCGGCACCGCGCCGGTCAGCCTGGAGGGTTGGAGCCTGCAATACGCCTCGGCCAGCGGCAGCAGCTGGCAACGCACCAACCTGAGCGGCGTGATTGCTGCCGGTCAGTACTTACTCGTTCAGCAAGCGGCTGGCAGCGGTGGCAGTGTCGATCTGCCGACCCCGGATGTGATCGGTAGCATTGCGATGTCGGCCTCGAGCGGCAAACTGGCGCTGGTCAGCAACCAGACCGCGCTGAGCTGCAGCAGCGGCTGCGACAGCGTGGCCGGCGTGGTGGATTTTGTCGGCTTTGGCACCGCCAGCAGCAGCGAAACCGCCGCCATCGCCGGCCTGAACAACAGCACCGCGGCGCTGCGCAAAACCGACGGCTGCACCGATACCAACAACAACAGCAACGACTTTGTCACCGAGGCACCGAGCCCACGCAATGGCGCCAGCAGTTTTGTGCTGTGTGACGGTGAAGGTGGCGGCGGCGGAGGTGGCAGTGGCAGCAACGACAAACGCATTCGCGACATCCAGGGCAGCGCGCATGTGTCACCGATTGCTGGCCAGCAAGTCAGCAACGTGCCGGGCGTGGTCACGGCCGTGCGCAACAACGGTTTTTTCATGCAAGACGAAACGCCGGACGCCGATCTGACGACCTCGGAAGGCCTGCTGGTCTACACCGGTAGCGCGCCGACGGTGGCAGTTGGCGATCGCGTGCTGGTCAACGGCACCGTCACCGAATTCCGGCCCGGCGGCAGTGGTGGCAGCAACAATCTGACCATCACCGAACTGACCTCACCCACGGTTACCAAGAGTGGCACAAGGTACTGCGGATATCGCTTCCGCCTCATTAGACGCGCTCGGCGGCACGCTGAACTTTGTCTCTGCCTCTCCGGAAGCTGAAGCCGGCGTGCGGGCAGGCATTACCGGCGGCGACCACAACGCACGTAAATATTACACCCGTTATGACACAGGCCAATTGTTTGGCAACACCACCGCATATTTCAGCTTGTCAGACGGCTTTAACAACCGCTGGATTGGCAGTGGCAGTAATGGTTTTGCCGAGCGCACGCATTTTGAGGCCAAGTCAGTCACAGAACTTGAACACAGCAAGATCACAGCCCGTTTTTCCTATGACGACACTGCAGAAGATAACTACAACACAGTTTCACTGGCAGATTTTGCACAAAATCCGACCTGGGACCGCTTGACCAGCCAGTGGACCGGCGATCCGGAGATTGACCAAAACTTCGCCGAAACCTGGTCCACATTGCGTGAAAACAGTTTTAGTTATGTGAAATGGGAACAAGAACTGGCTGATGAAACTGATTTAACCGTCACGCCTTATCTGCATTTACAAAGTGGCCGCGGTGACTGGCTACCACCTTATCAGGTGTATGTCACAGACAAAGACGGCAAACGTGTCAACAAAGGCACTGGCAATGGCCAGTTACAACGTTATACCCACGTGGACGCGCAAGGCCGACCCATTCTGGACCCGAAAGCGGATTTGTCCAAAGCCACGCGGGTTGCTTCATATCGCCATACTCATTACGAAAAAGACCGTGTGGGCCTCACGTCAGAGCTGAAAATGCAGTTGGATAATCATCAGCTGCGTGCCGGCGTCTGGTATGAACAACAGGATCGCAACGAGACTCGCGATTGGCACCAGGTATTGGATACCAAAATCTATCATTATTTCAACGAAACGCCGTATTGGGTTCATTATGACCGTGACTACAGCACAGACACGCTGAAGCTGTTTGCCCAGGATACCGTAGAACTGGGCGACCTGACGCTGACCGCTGGCGTGAAACAGTTTTATGTCGATGTAGAACGGCAGGACAATATTGTCTCCAGCAATGCCGGCGATTTATCTAGCGATTCAGATCCATTATGGTCTTTTGGTGCTGTCTACCGCCTGACCGACGAGCTGGAAGCATTTGCCGGTTTTAGCCAGAACTTTAAAGCCATTGGTGATGCGA
>CBFGPY010000653.1:0-2299 GCA_965650755.1 uncultured Chromatiaceae bacterium
CACGCCATCGAGCTCAAAATCACCGTCTTCCTGTACCTGACCATTTTGCATCGGCACATGCGCCACTATGGTTTTCGCAATGTTCGCCTGCCAAATACGCACTGTCGCTAATCCATTGGCTGGCAAGGTTGTCGCATCAATCAATCCAGACTGAATGGCAAAAGAACCGACTGCCGCTGACAGGTTGCCACAGTTACCGCTCCAGTCGACAAAGGCTTTGTCGATGGCGACCTGGCCAAACAGGTAGTCAACATCGTGACCATCACGGCAGCTTTTACTTAAGATCACCGTTTTGCTGGTACTGGAAGTTGCACCGCCCATCCCATCAATTTGTTTGCCGTAAGGATCAGGGCTGCCAATCACCCGGAGCAACAAAGCGTCACGCGCAGGCCCGGGTTGTTGGGCCGCTTGTGGCAAATCCTCTAAACGGAAAAACACACCCTTACTGGTGCCACCACGCATGTAAGTGGCTGGTATTTTTAACTGAGGTGCATAACTCATCAGATCACCTTAATTCTTCATTGAAAAAGCCGGCAACAAGGCCGGCTTTACTCTGTTACAGATTGCCGCCTAAGAAATCCTTGGCGAACCGTTGCAACACGCCGCCAGCATCGTAAATTGACACTTCTTCAGCGGTATCCAGCCGGCAAGTGACCGGCACCTGCAGCGTTTCACCGTTGCGACGATGAACGACCAGCGTCAAGGTTGCACGGGGCAGACGCTCACCAATCACATCAAAACTCTCGGTACCGTCCAGTCCCAGGGTTAACCTGTTGGTGCCAGCTTTAAATTCCAGCGGTAATACGCCCATGCCGACCAGGTTCGTGCGGTGAATACGCTCAAATCCTTCGGCCACGATCGCCTCAACGCCGGCTAAACGCACGCCTTTGGCCGCCCAGTCACGGCTGGAGCCCTGACCGTAATCAGCGCCGGCAATAATGATCAGCGGTTGTTTGCGCTGCATGTAGGTCTCGATGGTTTCCCACATCCGCATGACTTTGCCTTCCGGCTCCAGCCGTGCCAGCGAACCTTGTTTGACTTTGCCATCCACCAGGACCATTTCATTGATGAGTTTGGGGTTGGCAAAAGTGGCGCGTTGTGCGGTGAGATGGTCGCCGCGGTGCGTAGCGTAAGAGTTAAAGTCCTCTTCCGGCAAACCCATTTTATGCAGGTATTCACCGGCGGCACTGTCCAGCATAATGGCATTGGACGGTGATAAATGGTCGGTCGTGATGTTGTCGCCTAAAAGCGCCAGCGGCAACATGCCTTTGAGCGTGCGTTCGCCGGCCAAAGCGCCTTCCCAATAAGGCGGACGACGGATATAGGTACTTTGCGGCCGCCAGTCATACAGCGGGCTGATACGCTCGCCATAATCGACATCCACGGCAAACATCGGCTCATAAACCTTGCGGTACTGCTCAGGTTTAACACTGGCAGCAACGACAGCGTCGATTTCTGCGTCACTTGGCCATAGATCTTTTAAGCGAATTTCAGCGCCGTCAGCGCTATAACCCAACACATCTTTTTCAATATCAAAACGGATAGTACCGGCAATGGCATAGGCCACCACTAACGCCGGTGATGCCAGAAACGCCTGCTTGGCGTAAGGATGAATGCGGCCGTCAAAGTTGCGGTTGCCTGACAACACGGCGGTCGCGTACAAGTCACGCTCGATCACTTCCTGCTGAATGACAGGGTCGAGCGCACCGCTCATACCATTACAGGTGGTGCAGGCAAAAGCGACAATGCCAAAACCCAGCGCTTCCAAATCTTCCAGTAAGCCAGCTTCCTGCAAATACAGTTCAACCGCTTTGGAGCCTGGTGCCAGCGAGGTTTTCACCCAGGGTTTACGCACAAGTCCCAGTTTACGGGCATTTCGCGCCAAAATACCGGCTGCAATCACGTTGCGTGGGTTGCTGGTGTTGGTGCAGCTGGTGATAGCGGCGATAATCACAGCACCATCCGGCATCAGGCCAGGCTCATTCTCAACCACACCACTGATGCCTTTGGCGGCTAAATCTGCTGTCGCAACGCGGGCGTGCGGATTCGACGGGCCGGCGATATTGCGCACCACTGTCGACAAATCAAAGCGCAATACCCGTGGATACACGGCCGTGGTCAGGCTGTCAGCCCAAAGGCCAGCGGTTTTGGCGTAAGTTTCAACCAATTTAACTTGTACCGCATCACGCCCGGTCAGTGTCAGATAATCCAGGGTTTGCTGGTCGATATAAAACATCGCTGCGGTGGCGCCGTATTCCGGCGTCATATTCGAAATCGTGGCGCGATCACCAAGGCTCAG
>CBFGPY010000654.1:0-2294 GCA_965650755.1 uncultured Chromatiaceae bacterium
TGTTTGCGATACACCACTAAGGCACAAATGGCTGCACCAATACTGAAACTTAAACTGATGACCAGCGCAAACAGCCAGGGAAACTGCAGCATGGGTGTGAAAAAATTCAGGATGGGCTGGAAGTCAGGCATCAGCGGGGATCCCAAACAACTTCAGACTATTAGCCCGGCTGACAGCAGCGACTCGCGCGATATCCAGTTCCAGCAAGGCAGCGACTTTTTCGCCAATCGCGGGCAAAAATGCCGGCTCGTTGCGTCGGCTTTTCGGTTTGTCCGTCAAGTTACGTGGTAACAAATAAGGTGCATCCGTTTCCAGGACCAGACGGTCCAGCGGTACAAATTTCAACGCTTGTTGTAAGTCAGTACCACGCCGCTCGTCACAGAGCCAGCCGGTAATGCCGATATATAAGCCCAAATCCAGATATGCCCGCAGCTGGTTTACGTCCCCGGTAAAGCAATGCGCGATACCATGGTCCACCTGATACGTTTTCAGCAAATCGATCTGGTCGGTAAAAGCGTCCCGTTCATGCAAGTAAACCGCTTTTGTATATTGTTTGGCAAGGGAAAGTTGTGCAGAAAATACGCGTAACTGCTGCTGTTTGGCCGAAAACATCCGGTTATAGTCCAGGCCACACTCACCAACGGCGACCACTTCCGGCTGTTGTAACAGCAATTCGAGTTGTTGCAGCCAGTCGGTACTGACGTGATCGGCCTGGTGCGGATGCACTCCGGCGGTGGTAAAACTGCCGCAATGCGCAGTACAAAATTGCTGATTAAGCTGAGTTTCGCCGAGGTCACTGCTGATCAGTAATAACCCGCTAACGCCTGCAGTATGGGCCTGACTGACGACCTGTGCTCTGTCCTGGTCGAACTGGGCGCTGAATAAATTCACGCCCGCATCAAACCAACGGCTGGGGTCAGTCGACACGACGGACCCGGAATGACTTTTTCCGGCGCTCACATTCCATCAGGAATGACTTCAGAGAGCCTGAGCGGATAATACAAGTGTCGCCGGTACGCACGTCAACGCGCTCAGCATCTTGTTGGCGCCAGAGCTGCTGATTATCAAGCAGGATCTCCAGTTTTTTCAGGCCGGTCTCATCAACACTGAGCACCTTGCCACTGATACTGCCGAGCAATTCAGAAGGGTCTTTTTGTTTTAAGCCGAATTGGCTTTCAGGTTGCGGAGCAGTAGCAGCTTGAGGCGATACATGCGCCTGCACTGGCATCTGTTCTGCAGGGATGGCTGTGGTTGTCGCCTGTTCAGTCACCACAACCGGCTGCACCTGCAGCTTCTGTGCGATACTGTCGTAGCATTGCAGGCGGGATACAGTTTGTTGAATCTTCAGGCATTGCAAGACATCAGATGCAAGCTCACTACCTTTAGTAGTGCCGCTGAGCAATAAAAAACAGCATGTTATAAATACAACTCGCATCGTAACTCCGGTTTTCTGCGCGGTGATTGAATTCCTGGGGCACTGCAACCCGTGCTTCTACTAGTGTCTACTTAATCCGTTTGACCTTGATACTTTTGCTACCCTGCAGGCACTTCATGGTATAGGCGCCAAAGATCGCAGTACTGATGACACAGTTATCGCCAGCCTTTACTTTAATAAATGCCTGATCCAATTGTTGCCAACGCTGTCCGTTCGACAGCAGCAGTATTAGTTTATTACGCTGATCTTTGTCCACATCACTGATTGTGACTTTTAAGTCGGTGATATCAGATGTAGTGGTTTCACCCGCGGTGCCGAATAAGGCTTCATTTTTATTGTTGGTCGCGACAGGTCTGTGCCCGGTTTCATTGTTGGTGTCTTGCGCAGCGTTTAAATCTTTGTTCTGTTCACGCTTAGACTTGGGTTCAACGGTATCGGCAAGTTGGTCGTAGCATTGCAAACGGGCGCTGGCTTCTGTAATGGCGCGACATTGCTGCAGGTTGTCAGAGGCATAGCTTGACCCGATCAGACCACAGAATAACAACATACCAAACTTCAACACGCCCTAGTTCCTTTAATCAATTTTTTCTTCCGGTACTGGCTCGTCTGATTCGTCTGCCGGCCGTTCATAGAAGCGACCCAACCAGATGCCAATTTCATACAAAATACACATTGGTACTGCTAACAGCGTTTGTGACAATACATCCGGTGGCGTTAAAAACATCGCGACAACAAAAGCGATGACGATGAAATAAGGCCGTTTTTCAATCAGCGTGGCTCTGTCCATCACGCCGGACCAAATCAACAGCAACATGGCCACCGGGATTTCAAAACTGAGGCCAAAGGCAAAAAACATCTG
>CBFGPY010000655.1:0-2291 GCA_965650755.1 uncultured Chromatiaceae bacterium
AACTGACCGGCCAGCACGTCGGCCAGTGGCACCTGAAAGCTCTCTGGCGATAAGTCTGTTAAAAAACCCAGATTGCCGCGGTTCACACCAAGTACCGCCACGCCAAAGCGCGCCAGCACCCGTGCGGCACCGAGCATATTGCCATCGCCACCGACCACAATGGCCAGGTCACATTGTTTGCCCAGGTCCACTAAATCCGCCGCTTCAGCGTCCGGCAGGCCTAAAGTTGCAGCGACCCGTTCTTCAACCAGCACCCGTACATCATATTTACTGAGAAAATGATACAGGCTGACCAGCGTGTGATTTGCGCCCTGGTGATTGGGTTTGCCGATGAGGCCAATGGTGCGAAAACTGGGGGTCATGCAGCGTGTTCCGCTAAGTGTGTTTGCGCCGAGTATACAAAGCATGTTCTTCAGCTGCCAGCCTTTCCTTAGCCGGATTGCCGCTGTATTAATGCCCGGGTCATTGATTTTTCCGCCGATATCCCCACTATAGACAGGTCTTTTGATTGCATGAGCAAATACCCTGATGCTGAGCCGGCCCGAGCTGATTCTGAAACTCATTGTTGAGCAGTACCTGAGTGATGGTGCCCCGGTTTCGTCGAAATTTATTTCTGAGCAGGGCGGACTACAGGTCAGTTCAGCGACTGTGCGCAATACCATGGTGCAGTTAGAGCAGATGGGCCTGATTCGCTCGCCGCACACCTCGGCTGGCCGTATTCCGACTACACAGGGTATCCGGCTTTTTATCGACAAAATGCTGCAGCTTGAACCGGTGCCGCAGCGCTGGCTGAATGAAATTCAGCAGACTTTGTTACCTCAGTTACCGCCTTCTGTCTTGATCCAGCGTGCCGGTCAGTTGCTGGCGAACTTAACCGGCCTGGTCAGTCTGTTAAGCCCGCCGAAAGCCGGTGGCCGGGTGATCCGTCAGGCGGAACTGGTGCGCTTGGCAATGGATAAATTATTGCTGGTGGTGATTGATGCCGAAGGCGACATTCTGCATCGTGTGCTGGCACAACAGACTGATATCACTCAACAAACCTTAAGCCGCAGCCTTTGTGTGTTAAATGCTGCGTTATGCGGGCAGTGCTGGCCGGATGGTATCGGCCGGTTGGCATTGATGGCGCGCGCGGAAGGCGGCGATGTTGAACCGTTGTTGCTGGATGTGATGGCTCAGCTCAGCCTTGATGAAATGCAGCAAAACCAGCCGCTGGTCTACGGTCAGCATCATTTATTACAGGAAGCAGAATATCAGCCGGATGCAGCGCTGCAGCAGGTCGTGCAGTTGCTGGAACAGCCGGCCTGTTTACTGCAGATGCTGGCGCCGGTGCTGCAGGATCAATGTACGAAATTAATTCTGGGACGGGAGTCGGGCATCAGCGAGCTGCATAATGTCAGCATCATTGCGCTGCGTTATCAGGCTGAGCCGCACCGGGTGCTGGCGTTGCTTGGCCCGAGCAGGATGCATTATGCCCATCTCATTCCTCTGGTCGAAGCGATTGGCTTACAGCTATCAAAGCACTTGAATCAGCCGTGACAATCCCCATAATAGCCGCATTCATTTCGGAGTAAGTAAGCAATGAACGAGCAAGACAAGGTACAAAGCGCAGAACAGGAACAGCAGGTTGAGCAAGAGCAAGTGCAACTGTCTGATGAACAACAGATTATTGCCAAACTTGAAGCTGAGCTGGAAAAAGCACGCACTACAGCGGCGGAGCAGACTGATTTAGCGTTGCGGGTACGGGCAGAAGCCGAGAATATGAAACGTCGTGCTGCGCAGGACGTGGAAAAGGCGCATAAGTTTGCGCTGGAAAAATTTGCCGGCGATTTATTACCGGCGCTGGACAATCTGGAACGTTCGTTAGGTTTCATCGACCCGGCAAACGAAGCTGTCAAAGCGCTGGCAGAAGGTGTTGAGCTGACATTAAAAGGCTTGCTGGACACAGTCGCAAAATACGGTGTGCAGCAAATTGACCCGCAGGGTCAGCCATTTAACCCGGATTTCCACCAGGCCATGTCTATTCAGCCAAATGCTGATTTGGCACCGAATACCGTGATGTTCGTCATGCAAAAAGGCTATGAACTAAACGGTCGTTTATTGCGTCCTGCTATGGTAGGCGTGTCGAAAAAGCCGGATTAATCCGGGCTTAGTCAGAAAAAACCAGCTGCGGCTGGTTTTTTTTCGCCTGGGATTTGCTGAAGCAGTCTCTCGGTGGCATATACGGCGACTTTCAACGTCTGCGTTGGTTTTTTCGGCGGTTTTTCTATATTTGCCAGCCGGTTAGAGTTATG
>CBFGPY010000656.1:0-2291 GCA_965650755.1 uncultured Chromatiaceae bacterium
AGTTTTCGTTGCTACCGGATTAGATCTGGGTCTGCCAACTAAATTTGCCAACCGGTCTAACAAAGTTTCGCGATAAAATTCACTTGGAATTTGCAGGATCAGCTCATTGGCTCTGTTCCATAACGCCGACTTCCCAGCATCACTATTCACATCCATTTCAGCCAGCAAATGCTCAAACATATAATTACTCAGTGTTTGAGCCTGCTGCAGACGGCTGATAAAGGCATCTTTGCCTTCCTTGCGTACCAGTGTATCCGGGTCTTCGCCATCCGGCAGAAACACAAACTTTAGCTCTACACCATCTTTCAGATGAGGTAACGCGCTTTGCAGGGCACGCCAGGCGGCGTCACGACCGGCACGGTCGCCGTCATAACAACACACCACGGTTGGCGTATACCGAAACATCGTCTGCATATGGTCGCCGGTCGTGGCGGTGCCAAGGCAGGCGACCGCAAATTCGATACCGAATTGCGATAACGCCACCACATCCATATAACCTTCTACGACCAGCAACATGGATAAACGTTCCTGTTGCTGGCGTGCCTCATAAAGGCCATAGAGTTCGCGGCCTTTGTGGAACAACCGGGTTTCCGGCGAGTTTAAGTATTTAGGCGTACCCTCACCCAAGACTCTGCCACCAAAGCCAATGACCCGGCCACGTTTATCCCGGATTGGAAACATCAGGCGGTCGCGGAAAAAATCGTATTCCCGGCCGTTGTCATTGCGGTTGGTTAGTTTCAGCTCAAACAACTGGTCACGGCCGGCGCGGGTCGTAGCCAGTTGTTTGAGCAGTAAATCCCAGCTGTCCGGCGCATAGCCTATACCGTATTTCTGGATGGTTTCGCTGGATAATCCGCGTTTTGCCACGTAGGCGAGGGCGTGTTCACTATGTTGCAGCTGTGCCTGATAAATCTTTGCCGCTTTTTCCATCTGGCTGTAATCATCGGCACTGCCTTGCTGATAAGCCTTTTGTCCACCTTCGCGTGGCACTTCCAGATGATGTATTTTGGCCAGTTCTTCAATGGCCTCAACAAATTCAAGTTGCTCAAATGCCATCATAAAACTGATGGCATTGCCGTGTGCACCGCAACCAAAACAATGATAAAACTGTTTGTCGGCGCTGACAGTAAAGGATGGTGATTTTTCGCTGTGAAATGGGCAGCAGGCCGCGTAGTTTTTACCGGCTTTTTTCAGCGGCACCCGCTGATCAATCAGCTCGACGATGTCGGTACGGGCCAACAGGTCGTCAATAAAGGGTCTTGGGATTTGTCCTGCCACCTTTTTCCTTCCTGCTCAAATGCCTACGCCAGAAAAAGACAAACCGTGCGCGAGGGCACGGTATTGCAGTTTACAGCTGAATATGGTGACAGACCTGGTAGTTTCGCGATTTAACTTAATCGGGATTTGACTAAGCCGCTTAGTGCACCCATGTCGGTACGACCTTGCGCTTGTGGTTTCAACCACGCCATCACTTTTGCCATGTCCTGCATGCCAGCTGCGCCAGTAGCGTTGATAGCCTGAGTTAACAGATCATCCAGCTCGGCAGCGGTCAATGGTTGCGGCAAAAACTGCTCGATTACGGCGATTTCAGCCAGCTCAGTGTCGGCTAAATCTTGTCTGCCGGCAGCGAGAAATTGCGACGTCGATTCTTTACGCTGTTTCACCATTTTGGTTAACACAGCCAGAACGTTCGGATCGTCGGGTTGGATTTGCGCATCGATCTGGCGTTGTTTGATCTCAGCCAGTGCCATGCGGATAGTGCCAAGACGTACTTTGTCTTTGGCCCGCATGGCGTCTTTCTGCGCTTCCTGAAGTTGCTCGAGCAGAGCCATAGTCAGCGGTAACAGGTCTTAGTAAAGCTTGATGCGACGAGCGTTTTCGCGTGACAGCTTCTTCATGTGACGTTTCACAGCAGCAGCTTTTTTACGCTTACGAACCCAAGTTGGCTTCTCAAAGAACTCTTTAGCGCGAACGTCAGCCAGAACACCGGCTTTTTCGCAAGAGCGTTTGAAACGACGTAATGCTACGTCAAACGGTTCGTTCTCTTTCACTTTCACTACAGGCATTAAAATCTCACCTCGGTTGATAGGACACCGCGACCCGGTCAGCGGCTAACCAATACGTTTAAAAATGGTGCGGCATTTTACTCAAAGAGCGACGATAAAGTAAAGCGATTTGGTCGATGACTGGTGCTGATTGGCTAAAACCGTTACAATCCGCGGCTTTGGGCCTGTTGCCAGAGGATATTCATGCGGGTTTTAGGTATCGAAACGTCCTGTGATGAGACCGGA
>CBFGPY010000657.1:0-2290 GCA_965650755.1 uncultured Chromatiaceae bacterium
GTGCGAGATTTTACAGGCAAATGGCTGGCGGCCTGGCATTATCAGCCGCGGTTATGGTGTGAAACTGAAGACGCCACGCCTGGTAAAGCCTGACGACAGCCCGACCGAGTGTGGTGACGAGCCGGTGTTACTGGCGCAGCGCTCTGGTTGTCCGGTGGTGATTTTTCCGGACCGGGTCAAAGGGGGTGAATTTTTGTTGGCCACGACGGATTGCAATATCGTCATCTGCGACGATGGCCTGCAGCATTATAGGCTGGCGCGTGATTTGGAAATCATCCTGATTGACGCCAGTCGTGGCCTTGGCAATGGCTTGTTGTTGCCGGCCGGGCCATTACGAGAGGGCGCCTGGCGCTTGGCAAAGGCCGATGTGGTGCTCAGTAACGGTGGGCAGGACGCGCCATTGTCTGGCCAGATCAGTGGCAATTTTTATTTGCAACCAGGTGTGCCACAGCCGCTGCAACATGCTGAGGTCGCTCTCGATAGCACCACCACGTTGCAGCTGGTCAGTGGGATCGGCAATCCACAGCGATTTGCCGCGACAGTGCAAAAAGCAGGCTTTAAGCTGGCAGGTCAGCATTGGTTTGCCGACCATCATCCTTTTACGCCGGCAGATTTAGCGTCCATTCCAACACCGCTGCTGATGACCGAAAAAGATGCAGTTAAGTGTCGGGCTTTTGCCAAACCGGGCTGGTTTTATTTGCCGGTCGAAGCTGTGCTGCCAGCTGCAGTGGAAACTTATATTCTGGAACGTCTGCGCAAGACGCATTAATCCGGCAGCAACTGGCTGCCTTGGGGAGATTTAATGGCATTTAATATCGCGTTACTGGACATCATTGCCTGTCCGTTGTGTAAAGGCCGGCTGAAACTGGATAAAGAGCAACAGCGGCTGATTTGTACTTTTGACCGCCTGTCATATCCGATAAAACAGGATATTCCGGTACTGCTGGCGACCGAATCGACGGAACTGAGCGCTGACGAGGCCGAACAATGGCGTTCGTAGTGGTGATCCCGGCGCGCTACGCCAGTAGCCGCCTGCCCGGTAAACCGCTGGCGGATATCGCCGGTAAAACCATGATTGAGCGCGTCTGGGCCCAGGCCTGCTTAAGTGGTGCCAGCCGGGTGGTGATTGCCACTGATGATGCAAGGGTTGAAGCGGTAGCCAAGGCCTTTGGTGCTGAAGTGGTAATGACGTCGCCACAGCACAATTCAGGTACAGAACGGCTGGCCGAAGTCGTGCAGCTGTTGGCGCTGACAGCGGAACAGGTGGTGGTCAATGTGCAGGGTGATGAGCCTTTTATTCCGCCGGCTATTATTGCTCAGGTTGCGCAAAATCTCGCCTCTCAGCAAAAGGCCCGGATGGCAACTTTAGCGGTACCGCTGCTGCATCAGGACGATGTGGGCAATCCCAATGTGGTGAAAGTGGTCTGCGACAAAGACGGTTACGCGCTGTATTTCAGTCGCGCTACGGTGCCATATGATCGCGATGGCGCTTTTACCGCGGATTTCAGCCGCATCTATCGCCGTCATATTGGCATTTATGCCTATCGTGCCGGATTTATTCAGGATTATGTGCGCTGGCCTGTGTCAGAGCTGGAACAGATTGAATGCCTTGAGCAGCTGCGTGTGCTTTGGCAAGGCGAAGCCATTCATGTGGCTACGGCGCTGGAAGTGCCGGCGCTTGGCGTGGATACGCCGGCTGATTTGGAAAAAGCCCGCGCTGTGGCGCTTGCAGCAGGCGCTTAAGCATGACCATCGCCGCTGCGCCAGGTTTTCATCTGCTGTTTCGCCATGCCGATTTTGTGCTGGTTGATAAGGCCGCTGGTATCAGTTTTCACTCTGAAGACGGCCCGGGCCTGGTTGTTGCGGTGGAACAGGCGCTGGGGCAAAAACTCTATGCTGTACACCGGCTGGATAAAGTCACTTCAGGCTTGTTGCTGCTCGCGACTTCTGCAGCGGCCGCCGCGCGTTTTACCCGGATGTTCAGCGAGCGTTTAATCGACAAATATTACCTGGCGCTGTCGCTTGCTAGACCTAAGCAAAAACAGGGCTGGGTTAAAGGCGATATGCAACCGGCAAGGCGCGGCGCTTACAAACTTTGCAGTACGACCGCAGATCCGGCGTTGACCTATTTCCTGTCCGCTGGTTTTGACGGGCCTGACACCGGTTTGCCTGCCGGCGCCAGGGCGTTTTTACTCAAACCTTACAGTGGCAAAACCCACCAGCTGCGCGTCGCGCTAAAGTCTCAGGGCGCAGCCATAGCGGGTGATACGCTGTATCAGGGCGCACCGGC
>CBFGPY010000658.1:0-2283 GCA_965650755.1 uncultured Chromatiaceae bacterium
AACAGGCTCGATTGCGGCAACGCGACCAGCACTTGTGGCAGCAATTGCGACTGCAATTGCGTGGCTTTATGCCGGTAAAAACCAAACATCTGCGCAGCAAGCTCCGGCTGATTGAAACGGTATTGCTGCTGACTCAGATCCGTACCGAACTGCATGCCATAAAGCACATACAGGTAGTTTTCCAGATTAAAAATTTCTAACTTACTGTGGAAATCATAAGGTGTCGGCACCTGATGCGCCCACAGCGCCAGATTATCCAGCAAAGATTGCGGGCAACTGGCCGGATCGCGATTGTCACGCCAGAATGCCGTGTCGTCGCGCTGCGACAGAAAATAGTGCAGTTTGATAAAGTCGATGACTTTATCCCAGGCCGTGCGCACCCGCTGATTAAACCGCTCCGCCAATAACGGCATCACAGCGGTATGCGCCGGGAATGAATCTGCCAGCATGCGCGCTGTGGCGTCGTACACCAACAAACCTGTGGCTTCGAGCGGCTCGACAAAACCCTGCGACAGGCCCAGTGCAATACAGTTGCGGTGCCAGAATTTCTCGCGGTATCCCACCTGCATCTCAATCCGCCGCGGCGTCAGATGATCAGCATCACCTTGCAAATACTGCCTAAGGACAGCCAAAGCTTCTTCATCTGAGGTATAGCGGCTGGAATAGACATAACCTGTGCCCCGCCGCTCGGTCAGACCTATATCCCAAATCCAGCCGGCCGGTTGTGCAGTCGCAATGGTGTAACAGGGAATAGGCGTGGCCGGGTCACGATATGGCACTTGTACCGCCAGGGCGCGGTCAACAAACATTACGTCGTTTTTCGGGATAAAAGGCACCTGACAGGCATCGCCAATCAATAAAGCGCGAAATCCGGTACAATCAATAAATATGTCCGCCTCAAGCTCGCCGTGGCTGTCAGTCTGGATCGCTGCAATGTCGCCGTTGTCAGCAAAACGTACAGCGCCGATATTGCCGAACAAATGCCGGACACCTAGTTTTTGCGTCGCATGTTTAGTTAATAAAGCGGCAAACTTGGCCGCATCCAGATGGTAGGCGTAATTGGTCAGGCCCTGAAACTCTGGTTGCAGCATGGTTTTTGGACCAAATCCGCCATCAGCAACCTGCCCCTGCACTGACACTGCGTCGGCATATGAACAGTCCCCAGCCAGACCTTGCAGCCAATAAGGCGTCAGATCCAGCGTCGCCAGGTCCGGATAATCAAACACATGATGGTAATAATTCGGCTTGATTTGCCCGGGCGCTTTGACCCAATCGACAAACTTGATGCTTTGTTTAAATGTAACATCGCAGTCGCGGATAAACTCAGTTTCGCTGATGCCCAGATACTGCAGGCTATGCCGAATAGCCGGCACTGTGCCCTCACCCACACCAATAGTCGGAATATCTGCCGACTCGATCAGACAAATCTCAACACCTGAGCCGTCTGGCCTGTGCAGTTTTTTCGCCAGGTGACAGGCTGCTAACCAGCCGGCGGTGCCGCCACCGACGATTAATACTTTGCGGATCTGCTGCATCGGCGCCTCCCTTACAGCAGCTGGCTGATTTTCAGCGTTGCCAGCCGGTTCAACTGATGTAACGAGGTTAACTGCGCATAGATCGCCGGTAAAAAACCACGTTGGCGCAAATCCGCGAATACCTCAGCCGGTAATTGATTCAGTTTGGCCTCGCTGATGATATAAATGCCGTTTAACTGATGCTGCTTACCTTTTAAATCAAACTGGAAGCCTTGCGGTACCAACAATTCATGCTGTTGCAGCAGTTCGACGAAGGCAGCGGTGACCTGCAGCTGTTCAAAACTTTGCAGCAACTGTTGTTTGCGTTTGGTCAGATAAGGCGTTTCCTGTCCTGCGCTGAATAAAGCTTCACCATCATTGACTTGCACCTGGGACGCAGCGGTATTCAGACCAATACTGAATTGGTCCGGCTGCTGCGGATTGGCCAACAACACTAAGGGATAATTCGTCACTGCTTGAGGCAAGTAGTTCGGGCTGACCGAACCGGTTGCATACAGATTTTCGCCCGGCACCAGACCGGTTAAAGCGACGGCGCGGAATTGGCCGGTTTCACTGTCTTTGACAAACACCAGCGCAAACTCTGTGCTGGCACGCACAAACTCGTGCACCGACACCGGGAATAAATGTTGTTTGGCAAACGGGGCAAAACTACGGGATTCGGTCAGACGCACATGGGCATGGACATCAGGATGCAGGGCGACCACAGGTTGGCTCATACTTCGGCTCCTCGGTAAAGATTAAAACAGCA
>CBFGPY010000659.1:0-2272 GCA_965650755.1 uncultured Chromatiaceae bacterium
GTTGTGGCGCACTATCATCGTGGCAACGGCCTGGCCAGTAATGAAGTTCGCGCTATCGCTCTTGTCGATGACAAAGTGTTTATCGGCACTCCGGCTGGCCTGCATTTGTTGCATCAACAGCAGCTCAGGCTGTTTACCGTCGCAGAGGGCCTGCCAGCAAATTTCGTATCAGCGCTGCATTATCAGGCCGCGGATAGTCAACAAGCTGGTCAGCTTTGGATTGGCACCGGTGCCGGGGCTGCAGTCTGGAAGGACGGTAAACTGCGACCACTGAGTTTAGTCAGTCAGGAACAAGCCGAATATGTCTTCGGTTTTCATCATGACAAAGACAGCCCTTTTATTTGGATGGCGACGGATCGTGGCCTCATTCGTTATGATTTTACCCGTAATCTCCTCAGGCTGGTTGGCCGTAGCGCCGGGGTGCCGGTGGAAAAAATTTTCGCATTACTTGCAGATACCAAAGGTGATTTCTGGCTCAGCAGCAACCGGGGCATAGTGCGGATCAGTCAAAGTGATGCGCATGCTGTCGCTGATGGTAAACAGCAACAGCTGACAGGTTCTGACCTGTTTGGCGAAGCTGATGGCATGCAAAGCGCACAGTGCAATGGTGGCTCAGTACCAGCGGCGACTCTGCGCCGCGATGGAACTGTATGGTTTGCTACCTCCATGGGTGTGGCCAGTGTCGATCCGGCCCGGCTGGCACAATTTAGCCTGAAACCGCCACCGGTTGTGGTCCAGCAAATTAGTGCTGATGGGCGTGAAGTCTCGCTGCAAAATGCTGAATTGCCGGCCGGCACTTTCCGGATTCGTTTTGAATTTGCCGGTTTGAGTTATGTGATGCCGTCACGGATTTTATACCGCACCCAATTGCTGGGCGTAGAACCGGATTGGGTCGATCGTGGCACCGCCAATCATGCCGAATATACCAATTTGCCACCAGGGGATTACCGCTTGCTGGTCAGTGCCGCCTACCCGGAAAGTGACTGGAGCAGCGAAGTCGCCAGGATTGAGTTCAGAGTGCTGCCCCTATTTTGGCAAAAGGCTTGGGTGCAGCTCAGCGCAGGCGCGCTGGCGTTATTGACATTGTTTGGCTTTGTCCGCTGGCGGCTGTACCGGCTTAGTCAGTCGGAGCTGAAACTGAAGTTGCAGGTTGCCGGCAAAACCACTGAGCTGCTGGCACAGGCGCAGAGTCTGCGTCAGGCAGTGGCGGAGAAAACTCAACTGGCTGAACAACTACAGCATCAGGCTGCTGCTTTTGCCGCACAGGCCCGTGAAGATGGCTTAACCGGCCTTGCCAACCGGCGCGCCTTTGACGAACAACTGGCGTTTGAATACAGCCGGGCACAGCGCCTCGGGCAACCGCTGTGCCTGGTCATGCTGGATATTGATCATTTCAAGACCATCAATGATCGTTGGTCGCATCAGGCCGGTGATCTGGTATTGCAGCGCCTGGCCATGTTACTGCGTGCCGAAGTCCGCGAGATTGACCGTATCGCGCGCTGGGGCGGCGAGGAGTTTGCGTTATTATTACCGCAAACGGCACTGCCGCAAGCGGTTGAAATCAGCGAGCGCATTCGCCAGGCCATTGCCGAACTGGATTTCTCTGCCGATGTCCCCGGTTTACAGGTCACCGCCAGTTTTGGCGTCGCACAACTGGAGAATTCCGGCAGTTACGACAAACTGCTGAGTCGGGCTGACCAGCTGTTGTATCAGGCAAAAGCCCAAGGCCGTAACTGCGTACTGAGCGAAGACCCGCTATGCTAACAACCAGATAAATAGCAGGGGCGAACAAGGTTGAATCTGAAGCAGAACCTATTCCTGTTGCTGGCTCTTTACTGGGGAGGCCGGGCCCATCCCGTGCTGGCAGGTGATGCGCCATTACGGGTGCCGCATATCGCTGACGCGCCGCCTTTTATGCTGACGGATGCGCAGCAGATCCCCAATGGCGGCATTTTATTTGATATTTATCAGCAGATGAGTGCTGCGATGCAGCGCCCTTTGCAAATTGAAGCGATCCCACGCAAAAGGGTCACGGACATGCTGTTGCGCGGGCAACTGGATTTTTATTGTAATGGCACACCGGATTGGTTCACAGAACCGCAGCTGCGCTGGAGCCCGCCGTTGTTTGTGCATCGTGATCTGTATGTTTCTGTTGAGCCTTATCGTGATTTTGCCGATTTTAAGCAGCGGGTGCGTGGAAAAGTCGGCACCACTTTCGGCTATGTCTATCCAACTTTAACCGAATTATTTGCCCGTGGTCAGTTACAGCGGG
>CBFGPY010000660.1:0-2265 GCA_965650755.1 uncultured Chromatiaceae bacterium
CAGCTCATCATACGATTAAGGAATATAAAGAATAAAATCTATGCTTTATTATCAGTTACTGTGGCAAAGATCTTTCATTATCATAGCGCACTCTTTTCGCGTTGGGCGCGAAGTTGTTGATGGTGTACATAATGGTCAATCTGGTTATCATGCGGCACGGCGAAGCAGTGGCGCAAAGCAGTCAGGATAGTCAACGGCAACTGAATGCCCGCGGGGACGCCGAAGTCAGTCAAATGGCGCAGTGGCTGGCAAAAGCTTACGCCCATTTCGATTTTATTCTGGCAAGTCCTTATATCCGCACTCAGCAAACCGCAGCTTTGATGTTGGCACAACAGGGCACAACGACGCAATTAGAGACCTTAGCGGAGCTGGTGCCGGACGGCGATTGCCATCAGGTGCAGCTCTATGTCGACGCGCTGTTGCTGCAAAACCCGGGAGCCCGCATCCTGCTTGTGTCCCACATGCCGTTAGTCAGTTTTTTAGTCGAGACATTTACCCGCAGTGGCAACACGCCGATTTTTGATACTGCCGCGCTGGCTTGTATTGAATATACCCCCGGTGGTCAGGGGGTATTATTGGAAAAAATCGCGCCGGCTGATTTGCAGCTGATCAGCTCCTGATTATTTATCCGGCGTTTTCAGCAGCACCAGTAAAGCGCCGTCCCGTCCCCAGTGGGTTGGTGCGGTGTGGAAAGCCCGCACATTCGGGTGCTGGATCAGCCAGTTCGGTACTTTGCGCGCCAGCAGCCCGCTGCCTTTGCCATGCACTACGCAAGCACAATTGAGATGCTCCCGCTGGCAATAATCCAGTAGTCCAGCCAGTTCATGTTTGGCGTCCTGCTGACTGAGTCCATGTAAGTCCAGCACCACGCCGGGCTGAAATTCGCCGCGTTTTAAATTTTTGGCCAAATGCAAGTCTTCGCCGGGCTGGACATAACTGACAGTGCCGCCATCGAACTGATAACCTTCGTATTGATCAGAAAAATAGAATAAACTGGCAGCCGGCTGACTTTCAGACGTCTTGATGGCAGATTTCTTCTTGCTGCGTGGCGGGGTCAGCGTTATCTTGTCCTGCGCCATAGGGCGGGCACCCGAGATCGCATCACGGAACAGCTGAATGTCCTGGTCGGTTAAAGGTGGTGTCTTTCGCATGGCGCAAGTCTATCCAATGAGCACACTGAAAGAAATGACTGAAGCACAAAGTTCTCCGCTGACCGCGGAATTAATCGACGAAGCCGTAGCCGATTTACACAGCATTCACGACTGGCTGCGTTTTGCGGTCAGCCAATTCAACGCTGCTGACCTGTATTTCGGTCATGGCACCGACAATCCCTGGGATGAAGCCGGCTTGCTGATGGCTTTCACGCTGCATATGACCCATATCGCGGACCCTGTGTTATTAACCACCCGGCTGACCCGCAGCGAAAAACGTCAGTTTGCCGCACTGCTGCAACAGCGGATTGAACAACGTATTCCGGCCGCTTATCTGACGCATCACGCCTATTTTGCCGATTTACCTTTTTATGTCGATGAGCGGGTACTGGTGCCGCGTTCACCGATTGGCGAACTGATCAAACAACAGTTTTCCCGCTGGTTCCCGCACAATCCACCGTCGCGCATTCTGGATTTATGCACCGGCTCTGGTTGTATCGCGATTGCCTGTGCGCACTATTTACCGGACGCGGAAGTGGATGCCATTGATATCAGCGAAGATGCCTTAACAGTGGCAGATATGAATGTCGACCAGCACGGCTTGTATCATCGTGTGTTTCCAATCCTGTCGGACGGCTACGATGCCATTCCGGGCCAGACCTACGATTTGATTGTCACCAATCCGCCTTATGTCGACGCCGAAGATATGGCCGACCTGCCGGATGAATTCCGCCATGAGCCTGAGCTTGGCCTGGCGTCCGGCGAAGACGGACTGGAACTGACCATGCGAATTCTGGCCGGCGCGGCTGCACATCTGAACGACGACGGTGTACTGATTTGCGAGGTGGGTAACAGTATGGTGGCGCTTGCTGAGCGTTTGCCGCAGGTTCCTTTTGACTGGATTGAATTTGAACACGGCGGCCACGGCGTATTTGCCCTGACCAAAGCCCAGTTAAAGCAGTTTCAGGCCTTTTTTCAGGAGTAAGCCATGGCCGGCAATAGCATTGGTGAATTGTTCCGTTTAACTACTTTTGGTGAAAGCCATGGCCCGGCGATCGGCGGTATTGTTGATGGTTGCCCGCCAGGTCTGAAACTGGATTTGGACGCTATTCAA
>CBFGPY010000661.1:0-2260 GCA_965650755.1 uncultured Chromatiaceae bacterium
ATTTGCTGTTGCAGGCTCAGCAGGAATGTCTGCAATGCAACTTGTTGTATATCAAGCTGCATTTTGCCTTCATCAATTTTGGCCGTGTCCAGAATGTCGTCAATCAAACGTTGCAAATGCAGGGTGTTTTGCATAATACATTCGATAGTCGGGCGCTGCTCTGTATGAGCTTGCCGGCTCAATTGTTCAATAAAGCCTTTAATCACAGTGATGGGCGTTCGGATCTCATGACTCATATTGGCCAGAAAACGGGTTTTGATTGACGCCAGCTGTTGTGCCCGGTCCCGCTCTGCGCTGAGTTCTTCGGTACGTTGTTTGACTCTGACTTCCAGTTCGTTATTCAGTGTGACTATCTGCTGCATGGAATGCTGCATCGCACGTCGCGATGCCCGCACGCGGTGTTGCATTTCACTGAGGGTATTGGCCAGCGTTTCAATTTCCAGCGCTGATTGCGCAAAGCTCAAACGCGGTTTTGGTACATCGTCGGGTTGCCAGCCTGATGCATTGTCAGCTAACTGTTCCAGTGCTGCGGTGTAGCGGCTGACAAATGAACGTGACAAGGCAGTGATAGCCTCCAGCAATAACAAGGCCGCCAACATCGCCAGTGCCAGAAACAGATGGTAACGCTGCACAAAAAGGTCAGTATCAATAAAGTATTTGAGCTGCCAATGCCCTGGCGTGATGCTGTGCTGCAGCAAGACATGAGCGGCGTTTTGGGTCAGGGTGACAGGCCCGGCACTGTTAAACCAGCTATAGCGCATATACTGCCGGTGCGCCGGGTCGGACTGCGAACTGACCGACCAGAGTTGACCAAGCGGGCGCTCGTCTGAGGTGCCCCAAATCTTCTTTTGCTGGCGGTCTAATAACACCCGGTGGGAAATATCAGTATCTGTGGTCGTGATGGCCGCTGTCAGTGTTTTCAGATCAACAGACACCTCCATCACACCGGCAAAGGTTTTGTTGCTGAGCAAGGGGATACTGACAGCAAACAGCTGATCCTGGCCGAGGTTGCGACCGACGAAGGTATCACTGATAAAAGGCAGGCCTGTGCTTTTGGGTTGATAAAAATAGGGCCGGTCAGCGACACTAGTGCCTGATTTGGCTGTGTCAGGCAGGTCCGCTTTATAAAAATGCCGGACAGCACCGTTAGCGTCAGTCATCAAGGCGGAAATAAACTCAGGGCTCTGGACGGTCAGCAGCGGCAATACCTGCGCAGGTGTTGCCAGCTCCAGCATCTTGGCGGCCGAAATCAGCTGTGTCTGGTAATTGGTCAGCCGCTGGCTGATTTGTTGCGCTAATTGATGTTGCTCACTTTGATATCGCAATAAAGCTCTGGATAAATCCAGCGCTGTAGAGCCGTGCAGCACCAGCGCAATTAGTAACGTGGACGGAATACTGCTATACATCGCGACCCGGTGTGAAAGCTGCTGCGTTAATGGCTGGTGCTCAAATTTATTCGTATGAGTAAGCGTCTCGAGGATCAGCATCGCCCGCAAACAAAAACCGAACACGGCAGTGCTCAGACCGCAATATAAACTCAGATACAGCAGATCATTGGCAATTTTGGCCGGAGCCTGCAGCACAAGTAACACAGCGCAAACGGCAGCATATAACAGTACTGCCGCAACACTGTATTGGCGGATAGCCCGGTTAAAACCTAATAAAATGGCAAGCTGCAACAGACTGGTGGTAATGGCCAGATTTTGCTGCAGCGGCAGCAGGATCAGGCAAGCTGCAGGTATTGACCAGAACAATCCAAGCCGCAACACTATCAGGAATAGTGCCACATTGCCGACACTAAAAGGCACGACAAACGGCAAATCAACCACGGTGCTGTTGGCCAAAGTACCGAGCAACACCAGCAACAACCAATATTTCAGCCGATGCCAGGTCAGCGCTTTGTTATGCCAGATCATCCGGTTTACTCCAGCGCCGGCAGTTTTAATAAAAAGCAACTGCCGGCGCTGCTGGTACTGGCCAGTGTCAGGCTGCCGCCATGTTGCTCCGCAATAGCTCTGGACAACGACAAGCCGAGCCCTGTGCCCTGACCAATAGGCTTGGTGGTAAAAAACGGCTCGAAAATATGGGGCACAAATTGCTCAGCAATGCCGTTGCCGTTGTCGGTGATTTGCAGCCACCACTGGCCGGGGGCCGGGCTCAGGGTCAGCCGGATCTCGCCTCTGCCGCTGGTGATAGCCTGATTCGCGTTGACCAGCAGGTTCAGCAGGATTTGCCCCAACTGAGTCGCATTCCCCCGTAA